>JAICLE010000072.1 GCA_025927545.1 Gemmatimonadales bacterium | reverse complement strand
GTGGGGCCGGATCTCACCCACCTGGCGAGCCGCCGGATGATCGCGGCGGGCACGCTCCCCAATACGCGCGGCTACCTGGCCGGCTGGATCGCCAACCCGCAGGCGTTGAAGCCGGGAAACGTGATGCCGGCGGTGCCCCTCAGGCCCACCGAATTGCAGGTGCTGATCACGTACCTGCAGAGTCTCAACTAGGGAGAGACCGTGGCCACCATCGCCCCCGCCGTGCCCTCGCCTTCGCTCCACGAGCGGCTGCAGCGCATCTGGGAGACCCCGCCCGGGCTGTTCGGGATCCTGGGCACGGTGGACCACAAGACGATCGGCAAGCGCTATCTGGTGACCGCGTTCACCTTCATGCTGGCGGGCGGCCTCGAGGCCGCCATCATGCGGGCGCAACTGGCGGGGCCGAACGAACGCCTGCTGACGCCGGAGGCGTACAACCAGTTATTCAGCATGCACGGGATCACCATGATCTTCCTGTATGCCTCGCCGATCCTGTCCGGCTTCAGCAACTACATCTGGCCCCTGATGCTCGGCTCGCGCGACATGGCGTTTCCCCGGCTCAACGCGCTGAGCTACTGGCTGTTCCTGTTCTCGGGGCTGTTCATCTATTCGAGCTTCCTGGTGGGCCAGGCGCCCGACCGCGGCTGGTTCGCTTACGCGCCGCTCACCGAGGGGCCGTTCTCCCCCGGGCTCCACATGGACTTCTACGCGCTCGGGCTGTTGTTCCTCACCGTGTCCACCACCGTGGGCGCGATCAACTTCATCGTCACGCTGTTCAAGCTCCGGGCGCCGGGAATGTCGATCAACCGGCTGCCGATCTTCATCTGGGGGACGCTGACCACTTCGTTCGCCGTGCTCTTCGCGATGCCGTCGCTCACCGCCGCGTGCGTCATGCTCTACTTCGACCGCCGCTTCGGCATGCACTTCTTCGACGCCGCGGCGGGCGGGCATCCGCTGCTCTGGCAGCATCTCTTCTGGATCTTCGGGCATCCGTGGGTCTACGTCGTCGTGCTGCCGGCCATGGGGATCATGTCGGACATGATCCCGACGTTCTGCCGGCGTCCGCTCGCGGGGTACACCTTCGTCGCCCTGGCGACGGTCTCGACCGGGATCCTCGGGTTCGGCGTGTGGGTGCATCACATGTTCGCCACCGGCCTCCCGGACCTCTCCACCGACTTCTTCAGCGCGGCCAGCATGGTGATCACGATCCCGAGCGCGGTGGCGGTGTTCGCCTGGCTGGCCACGATCTGGCACGGCCGGCCGGTCCTCCGCACGCCATTCCTGTTCGCCGCGGGCTTCATCGTGCTGTTCGTGATCGGCGGCGTGTCCGGCGTGGCCACCGCGGCGGTGCCGTTCGACCGGCAGCTCACGGACACCTACTTCGTCGTGGCGCACCTGCATTACGTGCTCGTCGGCATCAACGTGTTTCCGGTGATCGCGGGGTTCTACTACTGGCTGCCGAAGATGACCGGCCGGATGCTCAACGAGCGGCTCGGCCGGTGGAACTTCTGGACGATGTTCCTCGGCTTCAACCTGGGCTTCTTCCCGATGCACATTGCCGGACTGCTCGGGATGCCGCGGCGGATCTACACCTACCCTGCGGGGCTCGGGTGGGGCACGGTCAACCTGGTCACCACGATCGGCAGCTACGTCTTCGCGGTGGGCGTGCTGCTCTTTCTGATCAATGTGCTCTGGAGTCTCCTGCGCGGTCCGGCGGCCGGTCCCAACCCGTGGGACGCGCCGACGCTCGAGTGGGCCACCTCATCGCCGCCGCCGCCCTACAATTTCGAGGTGCTGCCGTCCGTCGGGAGCCGGCACCCGCTGTGGGAGGGCCGCCTGCCCGATGAGGGAACCGCCCGGAGCGTGCTCGACCGGGGCCCGGAGCTCGGCGACGGCCGGGAGACGCTCGGCGTCACGCCGCTCGACGCCGAGCCCTCGGAGATCCTGACCATGCCGGAGGATTCGCTGTACCCATTCCTGCTGGCGCTCTCGCTGCTGGTGACGTTCTACGGGCTGCTCACGAGCATCTGGGCGCTGGCGGTCGCCGGAGCCGTGCTGGTGATCGCGATGACGATCGGCTGGCTCTGGCCCGGCGACGTGCCGGAGGAGGCGTGACCATGGCGACGGCCGTCGCGCGCCGGCTGCCGGTGGGCCGGGCGGGGAAGGGTGCCACCGGCTGGTGGGGGATGATGCTTCTGATCGTGACCGAGGCGTCGCTCTTTGCCTATCTCCTCTTCAGCTATTTCTACCTGGGCTCCATGGCCCGGGGGGCGTGGCCGCCGTCGGGCCCGCCCGAGCTCCGGCTGGCGCTGCCCAACACGGTTATCCTCCTGCTCAGCAGCGCGGCCATGTGGTGGGCCGAGTCGGGCGTGCGCCGGGGCCGGCAGGGCCGGCTCCGCCTGGGCCTGCTGCTTACGCTCGTGCTCGGGATCGTCTTTCTGGCCATCCAGGTGGTGGAGTACTCCAACAAGCAGTTCACGCCCGCCACCGATGCATACGGCTCGCTCTTCTTCACCATCACCGGATTTCACGGGGCGCACGTGGCGGTAGGACTGCTCATGATCGCAGTCGTCGCGGTGCGCGCGTGGCTGGGGCACTTCTCCGAGCGGCGTCACCTCGCAGTCACCAACGTCTCGTGGTACTGGCACTTCGTGGACGTCGTGTGGCTCGCCGTGTTCACCTCGCTGTACCTCTCGCCCCGGTTCCTCTAGCGATGGCCGCCCACTCCGCCGCCCATCCCGCCCCCGCCGAGCACCGTGTGGCGCTCGCCGCGCTCTGGTTCGGCCTCTTCGGCGCCCCGACGATCTGGAGCATCCAGTTGATGCTGAACTACGCGCTGGTGGCGCACGCGTGCTATCCGGCGTCGGAGCCGCTGAGCGCGCCTGTCTTCGGCGGGGTCCGGGGCACGGTCATCGCCGCGAGCGTGGTGGCGCTCGCGATCGCGCTCGGCGCGGCGGCCACGGCCTGGCGGAGCTGGCGCGCCACCCGGCAGGAGCACCGTGGTGGCGAAGCGGCCCTGCTCGAGGTGGGCGAGGGCCGCACCCGCTTCATGGCGCTGGCGGGTTTGCTCGTGAGCGGGCTCTTCATCCTGGGCGTCATCATGAACTCCATTCCGCTCTTCATCATTCAGCCGTGTGGGTGAACCGGTGATCCTCCTGCCTGCTGGCGCGCTCGCGCCGCACGACCTCTGGCGTACATGGAACCTGGCGCCTGTCCTGCTCGCCGGACTGGCCGCCGCCGGCGGCCTCTATGCCGCGGGCCTCGCCCGGCTGTGGCGCGCCGCCGGCGTGGGACGCGGCGTGCCGCGCTGGCGCGCAGCCTGCTTTGCGGGCGGACTCGCCGCGGTGGCGCTCGCGCTGGTCTCGCCGCTCGACGCCCTGGCCGAGGCGGTCTTCTGGGGGCACATGGTGCAGCACCTCCTGCTCATCCTGATCGCCGCGCCGCTCCTGGTGCTCGGCGCGCCGTTGATACCGCTGCTCTGGCTGCTGAATGCTCCGACGCGCCAGCGGCTCGGCGCGTGGTGGCACCGGCGCAGAGGCGTGGCGGCACTCGCGGCGCTGCTCACTACGCCGCTCCTCGCGTGGGGACTGCACATCGGGGCCATCTGGGCCTGGCATCTTCCGGCCATCTATCAGGCCGCGCTGGCAGACGAGCGAGTCCACGCGCTGGAGCACCTGAGCTTCCTGGGGACGGCGCTGCTGTTCTGGTGGGTGGTGCTCCAGCCGGCCGGCCGGCGCCGCATGAGCCATGGCATGGGCCTGCTCTACGTCGTCACCGCCGGCATGCAGGGTGGGCTCCTCGGCGCGCTGCTCACCTTTGCCGGCAAGCCGTTCTATCCAGCCCAATCGGCCGGCGCCGCCGCATGGGGACTCACGCCGCTCGCCGACCAGCAGCTCGCCGGGCTCATCATGTGGCTGCCGGCGGGTCTGGTCTACATGGGAGCGGCGGGAGGGTTGTTCGTGCTGTGGCTCCGGGCGGAGGAGGTGCGAGTGTCGAGACGCGGCCCCGCGATGATCGCTGCTTCCATGCTGGCCGCGGCGCTGGCGGCGGGCAGCACCGCCTGCCATTCGAGCGCGCTGGGCGGCAGTGCCGCCGCCGGCAGCACGTCGGGCAGTGCCGACAAGCATACGCCGCACAGCTTCGAGACCGGCGGGGACCATCGCGCCACCGGTATCCTGAACGAAGGTGAAGGGCCCGGATCCCGGATCGCGCCGGAGGACCGGGAGACGGAAGGCGACGGGCGGTCTGCCCATGCGTCCGGGCTCCCGGGACTGGGCGCGGCCCCGTTCGGCGACGCGGGGGACCGGGCGAGCGTCGGACGTCCGGCATGGGGAAGCGCCGGGCCCCTCGACGGCGGCCAGCACCAGGCGCCGCGCGTCAAGCTCCCAGGCCGGCCCCGAAAGCACTAGATCGGAGGATGAGGATGCGCCATGCGGTATGGCTCGCCCTGGCCGGGGTGCTGCTGCTGGCAGGGTGCGCGAACGGCGGTGACGACGATCCGGTCCGGCCGGTACCCGGCGGCGATCCCGCCCGGGGCAAGCAGCTCATTGCCTCCTACGGCTGCGGAGCCTGTCACATGATTCCCGGCGTGAGCGGCGCCGATGGACTGGTCGGGCCGCCGCTGGAGAAATTCGCGCGCCGGGCCTACATCGCCGGCGAAGTCCCCAACAACGCCGACTTCCTGGTGCGCT
The DNA here is from genome assembly GCA_025927545.1 of Gemmatimonadales bacterium. Classification (GTDB taxonomy): domain Bacteria; phylum Gemmatimonadota; class Gemmatimonadetes; order Gemmatimonadales; family GWC2-71-9; genus CAVVWJ01. Next base: position 11,125 of record JAICLE010000072.1, on the reverse strand, counting down.
GGATCGAGGTCCCCCAGGCGATCGAGCCCGGCACCGCCATGCCCAACCTCGGCGTGACCGAGGGGCAAGCCCGCAACATTGCCGCGTACCTCTACACGCTGCGCTGAGCCGCGACTCAGCGCACGAAGAAGAACGCGAGTCCCAGCACCGCGTACAGCGCGAGGAGGAGCACGCCCTCGAACCAGTTGGTCTCGCCGTCCTGGGCAATGGCGTTCACCCCGAACGCCACCGCGGCCACCGCGATCAACTCGAGCGGATTGGAGAAGACCAGGTCCATCGGGGTACCCAGCAGGTAAGAGACCAGTACCAGCACCGGCGCCGTGAACAGCGCGATCTGAATGCTCGATCCCACGGCGATCGTCATCACCAGATCCATCCGATCCTGCCGTGCGAAGTAGATGGCGGCGAAGTACTCGGCCGCGTTCCCCACGAGCGGCAGGATGATGACGCCGAGGAAGAACGGCGTCAGCCCCGATGCCTGCGACGTGGCTTCCAGCGCGCCGGAGACCAGCTCCGCCTCGAGTGCCACGGCGGCAGTCGCGACCAGCAGAACCACGATCGAACGCCAGAGCGGCCAGGGCGCACCATCGCGCCCGCGAGCGTGATCCTCCGTGGCTTCCCCGGGGGGCGCGAAGACGTCGCGGTGGGTGACCAGGGTGTAAACCAGGTTCGCGGCGTAGGCCAGGATCAGGACGGCCGCCACGGAAAGGCTCAGATGCTCGTCCAGGTTCTCCGGGTAGGGCACGCCGCGCACGCTGCGCTCGGTGTAGTCGAACAGCGCCGGGACGAGCAGGGCCACCACCGAGAGGATCAGCAGGCTCGCCAGCAATCCCGCCCGCTCGCGGCGGAAGCTCTGCTTTTCCCGCCCCCAGCCTCCGACCAGGATGGCGACGCCAAGGCCGAGCAGGCTGTTGCCCACGATGGAGCCGGTGATCGTCGCCTTGACGACGGACGCCTTGCCCGCGGCGAGCACGAACAGCGCCAGGATCAGCTCGGCCGCGTTGCCGAAGGTCACGTTGAGCAGGCCGCCGATGGCGCCGCCGGCGCGGGCGGTCACCTGCTCGGTGGCCCGGCGGATCCAGTCGGCGAGCGGCACGATGGCCGCGGCCGCGGCCGCGAAGACGAGCGTCGGCGCGGCGCCAGCCTGACGCAGGACGAGCGGCAGGGGGATCAGCGCGAGCGGCAGGTAGCGGAGGAGTTGGCCGGCGGTCACGCGTGCTCCGAGTGGGTGCTCCCTACGGTAATTCCCTGCGGCCGCCCGCATTCCGCGCCCGGACACCCTCAGGGTGTGATCTGCGTCGCCGACCGGAGGCGGCGCAGCGCGCACCTTCTACTCTGCTTCTCGGGACATCATCTCCGGCCGATCGTGGCGGCCGCCCTGACGGTACGGTCATGGCCAAGACGTCGCTTGTCGTCGGATTCGTCGCGCTCACGGTCGCCTGCTCGGGCGGGCACGAGTCGCGCGCCACTCCTCCCGCGGCTCGGGTCACCACCAGCGCGGCCGCTCCCGCTGGCGCCCTAGGCACGGCGGCGCGCGCCGCCAGCCTGGCGCCCGACAGCGGCAGCGCCCAGTGGATCATCCCCGCCAAGAACTACGCCTCGACCCGCTACAGCGGCCTGGGCCAGATCACCGCGGCCAACGTATCCCGGCTGGGGTTGGCCTGGACGTTCTCGACCGGCGTGAGCCGGGGACACGAGGCGGCGCCGCTCGTGGTCGGCAGCACCATGTATGTGGTGACACCGTTTCCGAACATCCTCTACGCGCTCGACCTGTCAAAGCCCGGCGCCCCGCTCAAGTGGGAATACCAGCCGAACCCGTCCACCGCGTCGCAAGGCGTGGCGTGCTGCGACGTGGTCAACCGGGGCGCCGTCTACTACGACGGCAAGATCATCTACAACACGCTTGACGCGAACACCGTGGCGGTGGACGCCCGGACGGGGAAGCAGGTCTGGCGTACCAGAGTCGGCGACATCAACCGGGGCGAGAGCGTCACGATGGCGCCGCTGGTCGTCAAGGGCAAGGTGCTCGTCGGCAACAGCGGCGGCGAGTTCGGGATTCGCGGATGGCTCACCGCGCTCGACGCGGGCACCGGCAAACTCGCGTGGCGCGCGTACACCACCGGTCCCGACACCGACGTGCTGATCGGGCCACGGTTCAAGCCGTTCTACCCGCTCGACCAGGGGAAGGACCTCGGCGTCTCGAGCTGGCCGGGCGACGCGTGGCAGTACGGCGGCGGCGGAGTCTGGGGGTGGATCAGCTACGACCCGGAGCTGAATCTCATCTATTACGGCACCTCGAACCCCGGTCCCTGGAATCCCGATGTCCGGCCCGGCGACAACAAGTGGACGGCCGGCGTCTTCGCGCGCGACCCGGACACCGGCGAGGCGGTCTGGGCCTACCAGTGGAACCCGCACGACGTGTACGACCACGACGGCATCAACGAGCTGCTCCTGCTCGACCTGCCGATCAACGGGGCCACGCGGAAGGTCCTCGTGGCGCCGGAGCGGAACGGCTACGTCTACGTGCTCGACCGCGCCACCGGCGAGGTGCTCTCCGCCGATCCGTTCGGCTACATCACCACCAGCCGGGGCGTGGATCTGAAGAGCGGGCGGCCGATCATGGTGCCCGAGAAGGCGCCGCGAACCGGTCAGGTGGTCCGGGAGATCTGCCCCGCCGCACCGGGCGTCAAGGACTGGCAGCCGAGCTCGTGGTCTCCACGCACCGGCCTGCTCTACATCCCGCACCAGAACCTGTGCCAGGACGAGGAGGGGACGGAGGCGAATTACATCGCCGGCACGCCGTACGTCGCCGCGATCGTGAAGATGTACGCCGGGCCCGGGGGGTACCGCGGGGAGATGACGGCCTGGGACCCGGTGGCGCGGAAGATCGTCTGGAACGTGCACGAGCGGTTCCCCGTGTGGAGCGGCACCGTCGTCACCGAGGGCGACGTGGTGTTCTACGGCACGATGGACGGCTGGTTCAAGGCGCTCGACGCGCGGAGCGGCAAGGAGCTGTGGCGGTTCAAGACGGGCTCCGGCATCATCGGGCAGCCGGTCACCTATCTCGGGCCGGACGGGAAGCAGTACGTCGCCGTGCTCGCGGGAGTCGGTGGCTGGGCCGGCGCGGTGGTAGCCGGCGGCCTCGACACGCGGGACTCGAGCGCGGCGCTCGGCTTCGTCAACGCGATGAAGGACCTGCCGGCCGCGACGACCAAGGGAGGCACGCTGTATGTCTTCGCCCTCCCGTAGCGGCTGCCGCCGGCGGCGGGAGCTGCTCGCCGCCGTGCTGCTCGCCGCCGCCCTCTCCGCCTGCCAGCGCGAGGACCGCCGATTCCGCACCTGGCCCCCTGCCGCGTCGGCCATCCCGGCGGTTCGCCAGAGCGAGCTCCAGCCGGGCCCGACCACGCGCGACCTCACCGTGCGCAACGAATACGGGGACAACGCCTGGGCCGTCTCCGAGGGGAAGCGGCTGTACAACCAGTTCAACTGCTCGGGGTGTCACTTCCAGGGCGGTGGGGGCATCGGTCCGCCGCTCATGGACTCGCAGTGGATCTACGGGAGCCAGCCCGAGAACATCTTCGCCACGATCGTCGAAGGCCGGCCCAACGGGATGCCCTCGTTCCGGGGCAAGCTCGGCAACGATCAGGTGTGGAAGCTGGTGGCGTACGTGCGCTCGATGAGCGGACTGCTGGCCAAGGACGTGGCCTCCGGGCGGAACGACGACATGCAGGTGCGAAGCCAGGAGCAGTCCACCGAGAAGGCGCGGCCGGTCCAGTCCGCCGTACCGCCGGCCTCGCAACGGCCATGAGCGCGGTGCTCCAGGCGGTCCTGCAGTTCCCCGGTGCCCATTCGGCCCTCAAGCCCGCCGGGCCTCAGGCGCGGATCGCGGAGGGCCTGTGGAACTCGATGTACGCCACGGCCATCGTGGTGTTCCTCCTGGTGATGGCCGCGCTGCTCTGGGCGGCGTTCCGGCGCCGCCGCGCCGAGGAGCCCGCCCCGGACCCGGCACGGGAGCGGCGGATGCGGCGCGTGGTGGCCGCCGCCGTGGGCATCACCACAATCGTTCTCTTCACCTTCCTCGTATCCGACATCTCCGCGGGCCGTGCCGTCACCGCCACCCCGGGGAAAGACGCGATCCAGATCATCGTCACCGGGCACCAGTGGTGGTGGGAGGTGCAGTACCGCGACTCAGTGCCCCAGCGCTGGGTGACGACGGCCAACGAGATCCACGTTCCCGTGGGCCGCCAGGTGGCCGTGGAGCTCCGGTCCACCGACGTGATCCACAGCTTCTGGCCGCCGAACCTGACCGGCAAGCGCGACCTGATCCCCGGCAACGAGAACAGTCTCTGGTTCCAGGCGGACAGCGCCGGTGTCTACCGCGCCGAATGCGCCGAGTACTGCGGCCACGAGCACGCGAAGATGGCGCTGCTGGTGGTGGCCCAGTCGCCGGACAGCTTCGCGCGGTGGTTGACGCAGCAGCGCGACACCGCGCATACGCCCGCGGACAGTCTTACGTCGAGAGGTCAGGAGGTATTCCTGTCCTCCGCATGCGCGATGTGCCACTCCATCGCGGGAACCCCGGCGGGGAGCCGGGTCGGTCCCGACCTGACACACCTCGCCGGCCGGGCGACGATCGCGGCGGGCACGCTGCCCAACACCCGCGGCAACCTGGCCGGGTGGATCGTGGATCCGCAGCGCATCAAGCCCGGGGCCAGGATGCCGCCCAACCAGCTCGATCCCGCGGACCTGCGGGCGCTGCTCGCCTACCTGGAGACCCTCCGATGAGCCTGACCGTTCCGGCGGTGCCGCACGAGCCCGGGCGCGCGCCGGAGTCGGCAGCCGAGGTCGTGGGCCGGCTGGAGGACACCTGGCGGGCCCGGCCGGGACTGCGGGGCTGGCTCAGCAGCGTAGACCACAAATCCATCGGCAAGCGGTACATCATCACGGCCTTCGTCTTCTTCCTGCTCGGAGGGATCGAGGCGGCTGTGATGCGGGCGCAGCTCGCGCGGCCGGAGAACGGCCTGATCGGGCCCGACGCGTACAATCAGATCTTCACCATGCACGGCACGACCATGATGTTCCTCTTCGCGGTCCCCGTGATGGACGCGGTCGGGCTTTACCTGGTGCCGCTCATGATCGGTGGCCGGAACGTGGCCTTTCCCCGGCTCAACGCATACGGCTACTGGGTGTACCTCTTCGGCGGTGCCTTCCTGTACGTGATGTTCTTCCTCAACACGGGACCGGATACCGGCTGGTTCAGCTACGTCCCGCTGGCGGGTCCCGAATTCTCGCCGGGCAAGCGGGTGGACGTGTGGGCGCAGACCGTCACCTTCACGGAGATCTCGGCGCTCGTCGCGTCGGTCGAGCTCATCGTCACGATTTTCAAGACTCGCGCGCCGGGCATGACCCTCAACCGGATGCCGCTCTACGTCTGGTCGATGCTGGTCCAGTCCTTCATGGTGCTGTTCGCGATGCCGTGGGTGGCGAGCGCCAGCATGTTCCTGGCGATGGACCGCCTGGTCGGCACCCACTTCTTCAATCCGGCCGAAGGCGGCGACGCGCTCCTCTGGCAGCACCTGTTCTGGTTCTTCGGGCACCCCGAGGTCTACATCATCTTCGTCCCCGCGCTGGGCTTCGTGTCGAGCATCGTGGCGACGTTCACCCGCCGGCCCGTCTTCGGCTATCCGGCGATGGTGCTCAGCATGGTGGCCACCGGCTTTCTCGCGTTCGGACTGTGGGTGCACCACATGTTCGTCACCGGGATCCCGCAGCTCGGCGCCAGCTTCTTCACCGCCGCGAGCATGATGATCGCGATCCCGAGCGGGGTCCAGATCTTCTGCTGGATCGCCACCATCTGGTCGGGGCGGCCGCGGTTCGCGGTGCCGTTCCTGTTCGTACTGGGCTTCGTCGCGCTGTTCCTGATCGGGGGCTTCACCGGCGTGATGATCGCGTCGGTGCCGTTCGATACGCAGGTACACGATACCTTCTTCATCGTCGCCCACTTCCACTACGTGCTGATCGGCGGCGCGGTGTTCCCGCTGTTCGGGGCGTTCTACTACTGGTTCCCCAAGGTCACCGGGCGGATGCTCGACGAGCGGCTCGGCCGCTGGAACTTCTGGCTCTTCTTCATCGGGATGAACGTCACCTTCTTCCCCATGCACGAGCTCGGGCTCCTGGGCATGCCGCGCCGGGTGTACACCTATCTGCCGGAGACCGGCTGGGGCGGCCTCAACCTGCTGGCCAGCATCGGGGCCGTCACCATTGCCGTCAGCGTGGTGGTCTTCCTGGTGAACGTGGCCCGGAGCCTCCGCGTCGGCGAGGCGGCGGGGGCCAACCCGTGGGGCGCGGACACGCTCGAGTGGGCGGCCACCTCGCCGCCCCGGCCGTACAACTTCGCGTTCACCCCGGTGGTCGAGAGCCGCGAGCCCATGTGGCAGCACCCGGCCGAGCTGCCGGCCGTGGAAGGGCTTCGTACCGACGTGCGCGAGGTACTGGTCACCACTCTGCTCGACGCGGAGCCGGACAGCCGCCATCGCCACCCGGAGCCGACCATCTGGCCCTTGATTGCGGCGATCGCGACGGCGGTCCTCTTCATCACCCTCATCTTCACTCCGTGGGGCGCGGTGATCGGCACGGTTCTGCTCTTCCTGGCCTTCGTCGGCTGGGCCTGGCCGCGCGGCAAGGATCACCAGGAGCAGCTCATGATCGAGGCGGAATCGTGACCGGCTTCCGCATTGTCGCCAACGTGACCGAGCTGCCGACCACCACGTTCGGCCACCGGAGCCCGATGTGGTGGGGCACCATCGGGTTCATCGTCATCGAGGGCTCGACCCTCTTCATCTGCGCCATCAGCTACTTCTACCTTCGGCGGAACTTCCTGAACTGGCCGCCCGAGGGCGTCTTCCGGCCGGCGCTCACGGTGGCGACGGTGCAGGCGGCGCTGATGGTGCTCAGCAACATCCCGATGGCGATGGTGGACCGGGCGGCCCGCCGGCTCGACCTCCGCGCGGTGCGCGTCGGGATGGTGGTGTGTACCCTGCTGGCCTTGGTCATGTGCGTGCTCCGGGCGCTCGAGTTCGAGGCGCTCAACGTGCGATGGGACAGCAACGCGTACGGCACCGTGGCCTGGGCCGTGCTCACGGCCCACGCCACGCTGCTGCTGCTCGAGACGCTCGAGTCGCTGGTCTTCACCGCGCTGCTCTTCAGCCCGAACCTCGAACAGCGGGACCTCGCCGGCGCCAGCGACAACGCCCTCTACTGGTATTTCCTGACGCTGGTGTGGATTCCGCTGTACGCGATCGTCTTCCTGTCGCCCTACGTGATGTAGCCGGAGCGGAGGAGCGCATGACCACCGACCCCACGACGAGCATCCCGGACGCGAGGCGGATCGCGGCGCTCTGGACCGGCCTGCTGCTGGCCCCCGCGGCGTTCCTGGCCAATCTCGTGCTCGGGTATGCGCTGGTGCATCCATCCTGCCTGCGAGACGACCAGCTCCCCATTCACAGCGTCAACCTGGTCTGCCTGCTGCTAGGCCTGATCGGCGGCTTCACGGCCTGGCGGGTGTGGCGCGCCGTGGGGGGCGAATGGCCCGGCGGCGAGGGCGGTCCGGTGGCACGCACCCGGTTCATGTCGGGACTCGGCATGCTGGTGAGCGCGATGTTCACGCTGGTGATCGTGGCGCAGTGGATTCCCGGCTTCGTGCTGAGCGCGTGCCAATGATCGCTCATCCCGGCGAGCCGCTCGGGCCGCACCAGCTCTGGGGCGCGTGGAGCTGGGAGCCGGGGATCGTGCTCCCGCTGGGGCTTGCCGCCGGGCTCTACGCGATCGGGCTCCGCGCGCTCTGGCGGGCCGCGGGGCCGGGGCGCGGCATCCGGAAGCGCGACGCGGCCGCGTTCGCGCTCGGCTGGGCCACCCTCGCGCTGGCGCTCCTCTCGCCGCTGCACCGGCTGGGCGAGGTGCTCTTCGCCGCCCACATGGTTCAGCACGAGCTGCTCATGGCGCTGGCAGCGCCGCTGCTCGTGCTCGGACGGCCGCTGGTGCCGTTCGTCTGGGCCGTCCCGCCCGGGTGGCGCAGGACGCTCGGGCGCTGGACCGGCGGCGACCGCTTCCGCGGCGTCTGGGCGACGCTCACCCATCCCGTGGCGGCCTGGTCGCTGCACGCGGCCGCGATCTGGATCTGGCATGTCCCGTCGCTCTACGAGGCCACCCTCCGGAGCGAAGCCGTGCATGCGCTGCAGCACGCCAGCTTTCTTGGCACGGCACTCCTCTTCTGGTGGTCGGTGCTGGAGGGCCGGCGCCACGGGAGACTCGGCTGGCCCGGCGCGGTCATCGCGCTGTTCACCACGGCGGTGCACACCAGCATTCTCGGGGCGCTCCTCACCTTCTCGACTCGGCCGTGGTATCCGGCCTATGGCGCCGTCTCGGCCGCCTGGGGGCTGACCCCGCTCGAGGACCAGCAGCTCGCCGGCCTCATCATGTGGGTGCCGGGCGGTCTGGCGTATCTCGTAGCCGCGCTGGCGCTGCTGGCAAGCTGGCTCGCGGAGCCCGAGCACACACCCAGGCGCCTGCCGCTCGGCGCCGTTTCTCTCGTGCTGGTCGGCACGCTTGCGCTCGCCGGGTGCGGCCGGAGCGGTGCGCTCTCGTTCGAGGAGGCGGCCCGGCTCACCGGCGGAGGCAACCCGGCACGCGGCCGCCTCGCGATCCGCCAGTACGGCTGCGGCGCATGCCACACCGTCTCCGGCGTAAGGGGCGCCGACGGGCTGGTGGGACCGCCGCTCGACGGTATCGGCGGCCGCTCCTACATCGCCGGCGTGCTGACGAACACCCCGCAGCACATGATCCGCTGGATCGTGGATCCGCACGGCGTCGATTCGCTTACCGCCATGCCCGCCACGGGCGTGGGCGAGCGCGAAGCGCGCGACATCGCCAGTTACCTGTACACCCGCCGCTAAAGCCACCCGCCGATGCGACGGGGACGCGTGTTTGCACACCGGGTGGCGCTCCTGGGCGCAGTCGCCGCGGTGTCCGCCTGCGGCAAGTCACCGGAGGCCAGGGCCAAGGAAGCGGCGGCGACGCTCCGCTCGTGGCAGGCCACCGCCCGCCTGGTGGAGGAGGAGCACGCGCGCGGCGCGCTGCCCCGGGAGTTCGCGGCCCAGGCCGCGCGGGCGGCGGAGCAGGGCCGAGCCAAGGCCGAGCAGCAGCTCCGGCAGGCGAGCTCGCCATGAGCAAGCTCCTCGAGATCGCGCTCGGCATCGTCACGGGGATCGGCGGCTTTCTCGAGACCGGGTCGCTCGCGACCTCCGCGCAGGCCGGCGCGGGGTTCGGCTTTCAGCTCATCTGGGCCATCGCGCTCGGCGTCATCTGCATAGCGTTCCTGGTGGAAATGGCGGGCCGGCTCGCGGCAGTCAGCCACCACACGCTGCCCGACGCCATGCGCGAGAGGTTCGGGATCCGCTTTTTCCTCGCGCCGCTCGTGGCAGTGGGACTGGTCTCGTTCCTGGTACTCGCCGCCGAGATCGGCGGCGTGGCGCTGGCGCTCCAGTTCGCCAGCGGCGTGTCGTACCGCGTGTGGGCGCTGCCGGCGGCGGCGGCAGTCTGGCTGCTGCTCTGGAAGGGCACCTTCGGCGTGGTGGAGAAGGGCGCCTCGCTGCTCGGACTGGTCACGATCGCCTTCGTGGTTGGCGCGGTGCGGCTGCACGCGCCGCTCGCGGACGTGGTCGCTGGCCTCCTGCCGACGGCACCGGAGCATGACCCCGCCAGGTACTGGTTCACCGCCGTGAGCATCATCGGAGCCTCGGTGAGCCCGTACCTCTTCTACTTCTACTCGGCCGGTGCCGTGGAAGATGAGTGGGACGAGGGCTATCTTGGCGTGAACCGGGCCACCGCCGCCCTGGGGATGACTTTCGGCGGCGGGATCGCCGTGGCGGTGCTGGCGTGCGCCGCGATGGTGCTGCACGTACGCGGGATCCAGGTGGACCGCTACGAGCAGATCCCGCTGCTGCTCTCGACCCCGCTCGGGCGGGCAGGCTTCTGGCTGTTCGTCGCGTCGCTCGGGGTGGCCTGCTTCGGGGCCGGGCTCGAGATCGCCCTGCAGCTCGCCTACCTCGTGGCTCAGGGCTTCGGCTGGCGCTGGGGCGAGAATCTCCGGCCGCGGGAGGCGGCGCGGTTCACCCTGGTCTATACGCTGGCGCTGCCGCTGGCCGCGCTGGTGAGCGTGGCCGGGATGGATCCGCTCAAGCTCACGGTGATTTCCATGGCGCTCACCGCTCTCTCGCTTCCCGTCACCGTGGTGCCGCTGCTGGTGCTCATGAACGATCCGCTCTACCTCGGCGAGCACACGAACGGCTGGATCAGCAACGCGGCCGTGCTCGCGGTGAGCGTCATCGCCTGCATCGTGGCCCTGGTCGCGATCCCGCTCCAGCTCATGGGGAGCTGACATGCAGCTCGGCCGCGAGGTGCTCGACCAGCAGGCGATCGACGCCGGCGGTCGGCAGATGGGCAAGGTGGATGGAATCGTGCTGGAGCTCCGCGGAGACCAGGCGCGGGTCGCGGCCCTGGTGGTCGGCGGCACCACGCTGCTCTGGCGGCTGCACGCGGGGCTCGCGGCCTGGGCCGAGCGGCGCCTCGGCGGCGAGGGCGCGCCCACCCGGATCCCGTGGCGGCAGGTGGTCAAGATCGGGATCGACGTCAAGCTGGATGTGGAGGCGGAGCGGACTCCGGCGTTCCGATGGGAGCGCTGGGTGCGCGATCACGTCATCGGCCGGATCCCGGGCGCATGACACAGCTGCGTGAGGTGCGATTGGAGCGGCTGCTCGGGCGGCTGCTGGTGGATGAGTTCGGCGTGGCGGTGGGCCGGATCGAAGACGTGGAGGCCGAGCCGGACGGCGACGCCTACGTGGTGACTCACGTGCTCGTCGGGCCGGAGGGACGGCTCGCTCGGCTGCTCGCCTTCACGCATCAGCTCCCGACACTCCGGGCCATCGGCCTCGGCCGGAAGCCGCGGGTGCGCCGGGTGCCGTGGGCGTGGCTCGACCTATCCGACCCGTGGCAGCCCCGGCTCCGCCAGGCCCCGGTCGACCAGTGACCACCTGGCCCAGCCGCGACGTCCTCCGCGTCATCCTGCTCG
>JAICLE010000040.1 GCA_025927545.1 Gemmatimonadales bacterium | reverse complement strand
CGTCCCGGGGCCGTGCCCCTGGCCATCCTGGTCTCCGTACCCGGACATGAACACCACCGGGAGGCTGGGGCGCTCCACGCTCAGCCGGCGGGCGAGCTCGTAGCCGTCCATCTCGGGCATCCCCACGTCGGTGACCACCAGGTGCAGTCGTCCGGCGTGCCGGCGGATCAAGTCCAGCGCGGCGCGGCCGTTCTCGGCCTCGAGCACGCGATAGCCCACCTCTCGCAGTGCCCGCGCCGCCATGGCGCGAACCTCGCCGTCGTCCTCGACCACGAGCGCGACTGTGCCATCCGCGCGGGGCACCGGAGACACGGCCTCAGCGGGGTCCACGAGCCGGCTCTCGTGAGCGACCGGGAAATAGAGCTTGAACTTCGTTCCTTGCCCAGGCGCGGTTTCCACCCGGATGTGACCCCCGAGCTGGCTGACGATGCCGTGGACAACCGGAAGCCCCAGGCCGGTGCCCTGACCTACCTCCTTGGTGGTGAAAAACGGCTCGAAGATGCGCTTCAGCGTTCCCGGCTCGATCCCGTGACCGGTGTCCTCCACCACCATCATTTCATAGGCGCCCGGCGGCGGCACACCGTTCCCGGTTTGACCGGCGGTGAGCTCCACCTCGCGAGTTTCGATGGTGAGCCGGCCTCCATCGGGCATCGCGTCCCTGGCGTTGAGCGTCAGATTGAGCAGCACCTGCTCCAATTGTCTCGGATCGGCGCGGACCGGGCTTTTGAGCGATCCCAGCCGCAACACCAATGGCTGGTTCTCGGCGAGCGACCGGCGGAGCACGGAGGCCATGGACTGAACTACCGCGTTCAGATCCACGTCCTGGAGCTGGAGGATTTGCCGCCGACTGAACGCGAGCAGCTGCTGGGTGATGGAGGCGGTGCGCTCGGCCGCCTGACGGATCTGCTCGATGTCCTGCCGAGCGGCTTCGGGCAGATCCGTCCGGCGCAGCAGGAAATGGGCGCCACCCAGCACGACGGACATCTGGTTGTTGGCCTCGTGCGCGATTCCCCCCGCAAGCTGGCCCACCGCCTGCAGCCGCTGCGTGTCGCGCAGGTGATCCTCCACCGCCTTCCGCTCGGTCACGTCCATGCAGATCCCGGTGAGGTACTGCGGTTCGCCGCTCGGGTCCGTGGCGACGCGCCCCAGGTCGGCCAGCCAGCGCACGCGCCCATCGGGCAGGATGATCCGGAACTCGTAGTCGAGCGCCCCGCGTCCGCGGAGGGCCTGCTGGACCGACTGGCTCACTCGCTCTCGATCGTCCGGGTGGACGCGGGAGATGAAATCGTCATACCCGCTCACCTGCTCACCGTCGGCCAGGCCGTACAACTGGCGCAGTCCCGCGTCCCACCGGAGCACGTTCGTGGCGATGTCCCAGCGCCAGGTACCCATCCGCGCGGCCTGATGGGCGAGCTGAAGCTGCTCCTGGTTCTGGCGCAGCTCGGCCTCGGACTCGATCTGTCTGGTGATGTCTCGTTTGATGGAAGCCGCGCCGATGATCGTGCCGGACGCGTCGCGGATGGGAGACACGCTCAACGCGATCCAGATCTGGCCCCCGTCCTTCCGAACCCGCCGGGCCTCGGAGGCCTCGACCACCTCGCCCCGGCGCAGCCGCTGGAGCAGGTCGCGCTCGACCGAGTGCAGTTCCGGCGGGATCAGCTTGAACACCGACTCGCCGACCATCTCCGCGGCCGAGTAGCCGAATACGCGCTCGGCCGCCGCATTCCAGCTTGTGATGATGCCGTCGAGGGTCTTGCCGATGATGGCGTCGCTGGACGACGCGACGATCGCGGCGAGGCGGGCCATCGCCTCGTGCGCCTCGCGTTCCGCCGTCACGTCGCGGGTAAAGCACCGCGTGTGGACGAAACGACCCTCGTCGAAGTAGACGCTGGAATCGATCACCACCTCCTTCACCTTGCCGTCCTTGGACCGGAGGCGGGCGGGGTACTGGCGGAGCCGCTGTCCGCCGACCAGCCGGTGAAGGATGTCGCCGATCACCGGCGCATCGACGTGGAACTCGGAGATGTTGTGGCCGATGTATTCGTCACGCTCGTAGCCGAGCAGGTCCAGCTCCGCCTGGTTCGCGCGAAGGATCGTTCCGTCTCGACCCACCCAGTGCATCGCGGTCGACGCCGTCTCGAAGAAGTCGGCCAGTTCCGCTTCGCGCTCACGGAGGGCCTTCTCCGCCTGGAGCTGCGCGGCCAGCCCTTCGGCCGCCTCCTGCGCGGCCGCTTCGGCTTCCGAGGCCGCTTCCTCCGCGAGCTGCCGCAGGCGCTCGTTCTCCTCCGCTTGCCGGACCGCGCGCGAGCGCTCGGCACGGATGCCTCCGCCGATCCACGCCGTCAGCCCCGCGACGCCCAGGAACAGGAGCTGGCGAGCGAAGTCCCCCCCTCGAGGAAGATGGACGCTGCCGATTGGCTCGAAGAACCAGTAGTTCATCACAGCCACGCTCAGCACGCAGGCGAGCGCCCCCGCTCCCCGGCCTCCGTAGAGCGACGCAATGGCGACTGCCAGAATGAAGAGCGGAGTGATGCTCGGGGAGATCAGGGGCTGGACCGCAAGGGTCGCGACCGCGGCCGCCGCCGTCACGGCCACTGCGAGCAGGCACTCCAGGGCGCGTTGCCGTGCGGGCTGCATGGCTCAAATGTATGCGGCCCCCGCCGGGATGCTATCTCCCGCGGGCGAGACCTGCCTCACAGTTTTGGCGCGTACTCTGGTCGTAGGTTGGGGCGTCACCAGCAAGCGGGCTGCCATGGAGCGAGGACGGCGGCAGGCGCGACTCCGGCCGGAATACGCGGTCCTGTACCCCGGAATACCGGCGGAGGAATGGAAACCGATCGGTGAACTCCTCGACTGTGTCGCCGCCGCGCGTCTCCGCGCGGGCCGACGCTCGGGCGAGCTGCTCCGGGGCCGGCTGCTGGATGACCGGCATTTCGACTTCCGGGGTGGGGGCGAGCGACCGCCGGGGCGCTCGGGCACCCGGACAAGGGTAACCGACTTCGAGCAGCCGCCTCGCGTGTGACGGATGACCGCACCACATCTCCACTTTTCCACGTTGGCCAGATCACAGCCGGCGCTCGGGGCGACCGGTAGCGTAGTGCTCCACCATTTGGCGTCCTCGTGGGGAGGCCTGACGGCGGTCCTGGGCGGCCCGCCCGGAGGCGTTATGCACCATGAGGACGTCGACCCTCTGCCCAACGTGGCAGGCCCACTCGTCCTGGTCGTGGACGACGAGTTCACGCCCCGTTCGATCGTGACGCGCATGGTCCGGGGGCTGGGCTACCCCGCCCGGAGCTGCGCAGGCGGACGGACGGCGCTGCACTTTCTCGAGGCACACCCGCGTGAGGTGCGGCTGCTGCTGGCGGACCTCGCGATGCCCCGGATGGACGGAGGCGAGCTCGCGGAGCGGGCCCGTGACCTGGATCCCACCCTGCGGATCGTGCTGATGGCCGGCGTCGGCGACCCGCATCTGGACGAGCTGTTGTCCGGGTATCGGGACCTCCCCTTCCTCCGCAAGCCGGTCAGCTTCGGCGACCTGTACGACAGGCTCCAGGACCTGCTCGGTACCCCGGTTCGCGCGCCTGGCTACCCGCCGTCGATGGGGCCGCCCGCGCCCCGTGCGCGGCGGCGCACCTCCGGTCGCCACGAGGTCTGACGGGTTACTATTGAACGATGAGCCAGGGACGATCGGCGGCGCGCGACCGCCAGGCCCGGATCCGGTGGGAGTTCGCGTCGGAATATCCGGGCATCGTAGCCGGTGAGTGGATGCCGGCGTGGCTGCTGGCGGAGAAGCTGATGGCCCACGCCCGGCAGCAGGGCGCCGGCCCGGAGCATCGGATCTGCAACCCGGCGCACTGCGAGTTCCGCGGCGGCGGCCCGCGCCCGCCCGAGTTCCGTGGCCAGCTCACCCGGGCCCTCGACCGGAAGCCTCCAGGGCAGGGCTGAAGCGGCCGCCGACGCTCGGCTTGCGCCGCCGCACCGGATCGGCCCACCTTTCGATTACCCCCGTTTTCCAGGTGTTCCTGTGTCCCTCCCTCAGCGGTCTGCCGTCGAGCCGGGGCGGTCCGCATGGAGCTGCTGACCGGATACGCGGTTCCCGGAGTTCTGCTCGGCGTTCTGCTGGCCGTGCTCCTCGTGTCCCGGCGGCGAGCCGAGCGGACGGGGCTCCGCACCGCGGGCCTCCACGCCCTCAATGCGTCGCTCGAGCCGGCGCTCTCGCCTCATGATGTCGCGGTCATCGTCATTCGGCATGCCGTCCAGGCGCTTCACGCGCGCTGCGGCACGATCGCGCTGAGCGGGCCGGATGGACAGGTGACCACGATCGTGCGGAGTCCGGATCGACCCGGCGGAGGCGACGATTCCGACGGCCCTCTGGCCCACGCGCTTCGCTCGGGCCGCGCCCTCTTCCTGGAGTCAGCGGCCGAGCGGCGTTCGCGCTTTCCCGGCGCGACGGTGCGCGAGCAGGCCCGCGGCTCCGCTGTGGCCGTGCCGTTCGTCGTCCAGGGTCGCCCGTCTGGCGGGATCGAGCTGGAGTTCGAGGACGACCGGCGGTTCGGACCCGAGGACCGGAACTTCATCATGGTGCTGGCGGGGCAGGGCGCCCAGGCCCTCGAGCGCGCGCGCCTCTACGAGGCCGAGCGGGCCGCGCGGCAGCACGCCGAGGGAGTCCGCGAGCACCTGGCCTTCCTCGCGGAGGCGAGCCAGGTGCTGGCCTCCTCGCTGGATTACCGTGCCACCCTATCCGCCGTGGCGCGTCTCGCGGTGCCGCGGCTCGCCGACTGGTGCGCGGTGGACATCGTGGACTCCACGGGGCGCCACCGCCGGCTCGCCATCTCGCACGCCGACCCGGCCAAGGTCGATGCGGTGTGGGCGATGAGCCACCGCTACGCCGAGGTCCCGGACGATCCGGTACCCCGGGTCATCGCATCAGGGGAGCCGCGCCTCATCCCGGAGATTCCGGACGATCTGCTGCGACACTTTGCCCGGGACGAGCGGCACCTGGAGGCCCTGCGCGCGTTCGGGCTGCGCTCGCTGCTGATCGTGCCGCTCGTCGCGCGGGGACGCACGCTCGGCGCGATCACGTTCGTCATGGCCGAGTCCGGCCGTCGTTATGAGGCCGGCGATCTCCTGCTCGGCCAGGACCTGGCCCGCCGTTCGGCGATGGCGGTGGACAATGCGCGGCTGTACGGCGAGGCGGAGCTCGCACTGCAGGCCAAGGAGCGGAGCCTTGCGCTGCTGGATCTCGTGTTCCGCGGCGCGCCGATCGGTCTGGCGTTCGTGGACCGCGATCTTCGCTACGTGCGGGTCAACGAAGCGCTGGCCAGGATCAACGCTGTGCCCGTCGAGGCCCACCTGGGTCGGACCATCGCCGAGGTGCTCGGGCCTGCCGCCGCGCTGGTGACGCCACTCTTCGAGGAGGTCTTCCGCAGCGGGCAACCGGTGATGGAACGCGAGATCCCGTTGCGGGTCGATCCCGAAGGCACCGAGCGGGTGCTCGTCGCCAGTTGCTACCCGGTCCAGGCGCCTGAGAAACAGATGGAATGGGTGGGCTGCATCGTGAGCGATGTGACCGAGCCGCGCCGGTCCGCCGCGCTCCAGGTGCAGTCGGAGCGCATGGAGGCGATTGCGCGAGTAGCAGGAGGCGTGGCGCACGAGGTCAACAATATGATGACGGTGATCGCGGGGTTCAGCGAGTTTCTCGGGCGCTCGCTGCCGCCCGCCGATCCGCGCATGACCGACGTCGCCGAGATTCGCCGGGCCGCGGACCGCGCAGCGGGCATCACCCGGCAGCTCCTGGCGTACAGCCGCCAACAGCTCCTGCAGCCGACGGCGCTCGATCTCGACGCTCTCGTACGCCGGATGGCTCCGGTGCTGGCGCGGCTGGTGGGGCCGGCGGTCACGCTCGAACTGCACCCCGCGGGAGCGGCCGCGCCGGTCCGTGCCGACCCGGCACAGCTCGAGCAGGTGCTCATCAATCTCGCGCTGAACGCGCGGGACGCGATGCCGGAAGGGGGCACGCTGGCGCTGGTGGCGGAGACGGTGAGCGTTGGCCCGGAAGAAACCCGGCTGCCGGGTGTGGAGCGGATGCCGCCGGGGCGGTACGTGCGACTGGCACTGCGCGACACCGGTCACGGGATGGACGCCGCGACCCGGGCGCGCGTGTTCGAGCCGTTCTTCACCACGAAACCGGCCGGCCAAGGCAGCGGACTGGGCCTGGCGACGGTCTATGGCATCGTGAAACAGAGCGGGGGTTTTATCTGGGTGGCAAGTGAGCCGGGGCAGGGCACCACGTTCCGCATCTATCTGCCGGAGGACATCGCCGCGACGGCCGAGCCGGGCGCCCCGGCCCCCGAGCCGGCCTCGCCGCGCGGGTCCGAAACGATCCTCGTGGTGGACGACGAGGCGGCGGTCCGGCGGATGACCACGCGGGCCCTGAGCGCGCAGGGCTATGTGACCCTGGAAGCCGAGAACGGCGCTCACGCGCTGGAGGTGTTGGGTGGCAATCCGCAGCAAGTGGACCTGGTGCTGACGGATGTCGTCATGCCGGGACTCAACGGGCGTGAGTTGGGCGAGCTGCTCGCCGTCGAGTGGCCAGGCCTGCCCGTGCTGTTCATGTCCGGCTACACCGACGACGACGTGATCCGGCGCGGGCTGCTCCGGCCGGGCTCGCCGTTCATTCAGAAGCCGTTCCTCCCAGCCGCTCTCGCGCGCAAGGTGCGGGAAGAGCTCGACAGCCGATGCTCCTCCTGAACGAGTTCCAGAATCAGCTCGACATGCTGCAGCTGCCGCCCGGCCGGGCTCTCGTGGCCGTCTCGGGCGGGCCCGATTCGGTGGCGCTGCTCGATTTGTTGAATCGTACGCGCAACCGCCACCGGCTGGAGCTGGTGGTGGCGCACTTCGACCACGGAATCCACCCCGACAGTCGCCGCGTGGCGGAGGCGGTGGCCGCTTTCGCGCGGTCGCTCGAGCTCCCGCATGAAGCAGGGCGCGCGGCGCTGGGGCCCCGTGCGGGAGAGACCTCGGCACGGGCGGCGCGTTATGGCTGGCTCGAAGCCACTCGGGTCCGACTCGGCGCGGCCGTGATCCTCACGGCGCACCACGCGGACGACCAGGTGGAGACGGTGCTCATGCGGGCGCTGGCGGGATCCGGGCCCGCCGGCCTGGCCGGGATGAGCGCGCGCGCCGGGACGATCGTCCGGCCCCTGCTCCATGTCCGCCGGGAAGTGCTGCTGCGCTACGTGCGCGCGCGCGGCCTTCCGGTCTGGCTCGATCCAGCCAACGAGGACCCACGCCACCTCCGGTCGTGGCTCCGCTGCGATGTGCTGCCGGCACTTCGCGCGCGCCTGCCCGACGTCGACGGTGCGCTGCTGTCGGTGGGGCGCCATGCCACGCGCGAGCGGGCGGCGTGGGACGCCGCGCTGGACCTCCTCCAGGGGCTCGATTTTCGCGAGGAGCACGACGGATTTTCCGTTGCTGGCGCTGTGCTCAGCGGGTATGATTCACGCCTCGGAGCGACGGTACTGGCTGCCGCCGCACGGCGAGTGGGCTGCCGTCTTGGACCGGGGCGTGCGGCGCGTCTGCTTCGGCTGGCGGCGCGCGGGGTGAGCGGCGCCCTGATCGAACTGGGCGAGGGGTGGGCCGGCGAGCTGGTGTTCGGCCGCTTGATGGTTTCCCGGCTCGCCCCGCCGGCCGCGGCGGAGCCCTGGATCCTGGAGGGTCGCCGGGGCGAACGGCCCTGGGGCCGGTGGCTGTTTCGCTGGTCGCGCGAGACTCCGCCGGCGGCGCAGGAGCGGGTCGCGTTTACCGCCTGGCTATCGCCGGTGCCGCTTGCTGTCCGCCGCTGGAGCGCCGGCGAGCGGCTTCGCCCGCTGGGCGGAACCGGGCGGCGGCTCCTGGTCCGCTGCTTCCAGGACGCGCGCGTGCCGCGGAGTCGCCGCGCCGAGTGGCCGGTGCTCGCCGGGCCCGAGGGTGTCGTGTGGGTCCCGGGCGTCTGCCGCTCCGACGCCCTCCTCCCGCAACCGGGTACGGAGTCCCTGCGGATCGATGCTGCGTACGCCTGAGGTGCTCCGCCGGACCGGCGGGCAGCCGGTGAAATCAATCGTCTTCGACCAGGCCACGATCGCGGCGCGGGTCGAGGCGCTGGGCGCGGAGATCACCGAGGCCTATCCGGATGGCGACCTGCTGGTGCTCGGTCTGCTCAAGGGAAGCTTCATCTTCCTCAGCGACCTCGTGCGGACCATCCAGCGGCCCATCCAGATCGACTTCCTGGTGGCGGCCTCCTACGGCGACGCCAAACTCTCAAGCGGCAGCGTCCGGCTGCTCTACGACCCCGAAACCCGCCTGGAGGGCAAACATATCCTGCTGGTAGAGGATATAATTGATACAGGGAAAACCATGCAGCGCCTGATGAAGCTGCTGGGGCCCCGCCACCCGAGGAGCATGGCCATCTGCACGCTCCTCGACAAGGAGCTGGCGACCGAGATCCGCCCGGAGCTCCGCTTCGTCGGGTTCCGGGCTCCGCCGGCCTTTCTGGTCGGGTACGGACTCGACCATGCCGAGAATTACCGTCATCTTCCGTTCATCGCGGACCTGGAATAAATGGCAGACCGACTCCCGTCTCGGCCCCCGCGCACCAACTGGGGCAACCTGAGCAAGAATCTGGCTCTCTGGCTTCTGGTGGGCCTGCTGGCGCTCGCGCTGTTCCAGATGATGAGCCGCCAGCGGAATCCAACGCAGGAGTTCTCCTACACCGAGTTCAGCCGGCAGCTCGACCAGGGCAACATCGCCCGGGTCGAGATCTTCGACGGCAAGCGGCTCGAGGGCGACTTCAAGAACGGCGTCACCAAGGACAACCGGACCGCCAAGAGTTTCCAGGTCCTGCTGCCGGTGGCGAACAGCGAAGAGTTCATCAAGCGGCTGGACGATGCCGGGGTGCCGATCACGGCCAAGGAGCCCAAGGGCGGGATCACGGCCATCATTATCGCGGCACTCCCCTGGATCGTGATCCTCGGCCTGTGGTTCTTCCTCCTGCGCCAGCTCCAGGCCGGCGGCAGCCGCGCCTTTGCGTTCGGGAAGTCCAAGGCCAAGCTCCTCGCCGGCGATACGCCCAAGGTCACCTTTGCCGACGTGGCCGGCGCCGACGAAGCCAAGGTCGAGCTGCAGGAGATCATCGAGTTCCTGAAGGACCCGCAGAAGTTCACCCGGTTGGGCGGGCGGCTGCCGAAGGGGGCGCTGCTGGTCGGCCCGCCCGGCACGGGCAAGACACTGCTCGCCAAGGCCGTCGCGGGCGAGGCCGGCCGGCCGTTCTTCTCGATGTCGGGCTCCGACTTCGTCGAGATGTTCGTCGGCGTGGGCGCCAGCCGGGTGCGGGATCTCTTCGAGCAGGGCAAGTCGCACGCGCCCTGCATCATCTTCATCGACGAGATCGATGCCGTGGGCCGGCACCGGGGTGCAGGGCTCGGCGGCGGGCACGACGAGCGCGAGCAGACGCTGAATCAGCTCCTGGTGGAGATGGACGGCTTCGAATCGAACGATGGCGTCATTCTCGTGGCCGCGACCAACCGGCCGGACGTGCTCGACCCCGCGCTGCTTCGGCCCGGCCGGTTCGACCGGCAGATCGTGGTGGACGCGCCCGACGTCCGCGGCCGCGAGGGGATCCTCAGGGTCCATACCCGGAAGATCCCGCTTGGCTCGGACGTCCGGCTGGAAACGATCGCCAAAGGCACGCCGGGGATGGCCGGCGCCGATCTCGCCAATCTCGTCAACGAGGCGGCGGTGCTCGCCGCCCGGCGGAACAAGACCCTGGTGGACATGGTGGACTTCGAGGACGCGAAGGACAAGGTGATGCTCGGCGTCGAGCGTCGGAGCCTGGTCCTGACCGAGGCGGAGCGGAGGCTCACGGCCTACCACGAAGGTGGTCACGCCATCGTGGCGCTCAAGATTCCGGGCAGCGACCCGGTGCACAAGGTCACCATCGTGCCGCGCGGCCGAGCGCTGGGCCTCACCGCCTCGCTGCCGGAGGTCGATCGTCACAACTACAGCAAGGACTGGCTCATCGGGAGCCTCGCGATGTTCTTCGGCGGCCGGGTGGCCGAGGAGATCATCTTCGGGGCCGACAAGGTCACGACCGGGGCAGGGAACGACATCGAGCGCGCCACCGCGCTCGCGCGCCGGATGGTGACGCAGTTCGGCATGAGCGAGCTCATCGGTCCGCTCGCCGTGGGCGACAAGGAGCAGGAGATCTTCCTCGGACGCGAGTTCGCCCAGCGGCGGGAGATCAGCGAGCGCACCGCGCAGATGGTGGACGGCGAGGTCAAGCGGCTGGTGGACGAGGCGTACGCGCGGGCCACGACGATCATCCTGGAGAACCGCGAGCTGCTCGACCGGATCGCCGACGCGCTGCTCGAGCGCGAGACGATCGATCGCGAGGATCTGGACCGGCTGGTGAAGAACCTGCCGCTCCCGCCCCGCAACCTGCCGCCCGATACGCCGGCGCCCCAGGCCACGCCCTCCAAGCCAGGTGCCTCGCCGGCCCGCGCGCCGCTCCTCGGAGCGCCGCCGGCCGAACCCGCCGGCGCGTGAATGTCACGCCGCTTGCGCTCCACTCGCCACGCGCGGTCCGGGAAGTGCTCCGGACGCACGGGTGGGAGGACGGACAGGCGGCGCTCGCCGCGGGCGGCATTCATCCCCTCGCCTTTCATCTGACCGGACTGGACCAGGACGCCCTCCAGCCCCTGGTCCGGCTTTCCGGCACGCTCGGCCTCGAGGTCCTCACCGGCGACTGCTGGGCGGTGCTCGCGGGCAGTCGCTCCCGCCTGAGCGCGCTGGCCCGGCCGTGGCTGGTGCCGGCGCCGCTCTCTGAGCTCGCGGCCGCGATCGGGCTGGCGCTGCCGTCCGAGCCGCCGCTCGCGTGGCAGACGGCGCGTGGCCCGGTGGCACTCGACCGGCCCGTCCTCGTCGGGATCCTTAACGTCACCCCGGACAGCTTCAGCGACGGCGGCCGGTACGCCGGCCTCGATGCGTCGGTGGCCCACGCCGATGCGCTGCTCGAAGCCGGCGCCGCGATCCTGGATGTCGGCGGTGAGTCGACCCGTCCGGGCCGGGCGGAGCCGGTGCCCGCCGACGTGGAGCTCGCGCGCGTGCTCCCGGTGGTCGAGGCGCTGGTGCGCCGCCATCCGTCGCTGGTGCTGACGGTGGACACCGTCAAGGCCGAGGTGGCCCGCGCGGTGCTGTCGGCCGGAGCGGCCGCGATCAACGACGTCACGGCGCTGCGATTCGATCCCGCGCTGGGCGGGGTCGTCGCCGCGGCCGGCGCCGGGCTCATGCTGATGCACTCGCGAGGAAGCATCCTCGAGATCGCCTCGTACGAGCATGCGGTATACGGGGACGTGGTCGGCGAGGTGCTCGCGGAGTTGCGCACCGCGCTCGCCGCAGCGTCGGCCGCCGGCGTCGCGCCGGATGCGGCGGTGGTCGACCCCGGGTTCGGCTTCTCGAAGACGGTCGAGCAGAACATTCTGCTGCTCGACGAACTCGACGCCCTCCAGGCGCTGGGCCGGCCGGTGCTGGTTGGCCCTTCGCGCAAGCGCTTCCTCGGCGCCGTCACGGGGCAGCCCCTCGAGGCGCGGGACGGGGCGACGGCCACGGCGTGCGCGCTCGCCTGGGAGCGCGGGGCACGGCTCTTCCGGGTGCACGACGTGGCGGCAACCCGTGACGCGCTCGTGCTGGCTCAGGCGCTCGGAGCTTCGTAGGTGCCGCTCGGGCAACTGCCGTTCCCCACGCCCGGCTGGCGGGACCTGCTCGAGATCCTCATCGTCGCGTACGTCATCTACGTCCTGCTGCGATTCCTGGTGGGGACGCGCGCGCTGCAGATCGTGTTCGGCCTGCTGGTGCTGGCCGCCATCTACCTCGTCGCCTTCCTGCTCAAGCTGTCGATGATCACCTACCTGCTCGGGGTGGTGTTCACGTACGGCGTGTTCGCGGCGCTGGTGGTGTTCCAGCCCGAGCTGCGCCAGGCGCTCGCCCGGCTCGGGCAGCGGCCTGCCTTTCGTCTGTTCGGGGCAGGACCGGGGCCCGGCGTGGGCGACGAGATTGCCCGGGCGGTGGAGCGGCTGAGCCGGAGCGCCACCGGCGCCATCATCGCGGTCGAGTGCGACGTGCGGCTGGACGACTACCTCGAGAGCGGCACCCCGATGCGCGCTACGGTGTCCGCCGACCTGTTGGCCACGATCTTCAGCCCCTATTCGCCGCTGCACGACGGAGCGGTGCTGGTGCGCGGCGGCGAGATCGTCGGCGCCGGCTGCATCCTCCCCCTCACGCAGAATCCGGTCAGCGACCGTTCGCTGGGCACCCGCCACCGCGCGGCACTCGGCCTGTCGGAGGAGACTGACGCGCTCGTGCTCGTCGTATCCGAGGAGAGTGCGATCGTCTCGCTCGCGCGGGGCGGCGTGCTGCTGCGCGGGCTGGGCCCCGAGCAGGTGGCCGCCCTGCTCGCGGCACCGCCTGCCGGCCCGGGGCCGGCGCCGCTATCCGCCCCCAAGCCATGAGCCCCCGCCAGGCGGCCCCGTACCGCGCCGCGGCCGTGGTGGCCGCGGCGGTACTCGCGGGCTACATCCTTACCCTTGCGCCCAGCGTGACCTTCTGGGACGCCGGCGAGTTCATTGCCGCCGCCCGCACCCTCGGGATTCCCCACCCACCGGGTACGCCGCTCTTCGTTCTCATCGCCCACGTGTGGGGGAAGCTGGTGCCGGTCGGCGAGTTTGCGCTCCGCACCAATCTTCTCAGCGCGCTGTTCAGCGCGGCCGGCGCCGGCTGCTTCTTTCTCGTCGCCCACGAGTCGCTCCGCGACTTCGGCCCGAGGGTCCGTCTGGCCGGCGCCGCGTCGGGTGCGCTGCTGGGCGGCTTCACGTTCACCAATTGGCAGAACTCCAACGAGACCGAGGTCTACGCGGTCGCCACGTTCACCATCGCGGCGATGGCGTGGCTGGCACTCCTCTGGCGCCGCCGCCGAAGCGAACCGGGGTCCGGTCGACTCCTGTTGCTCGTGGTGTATCTCGCGGGGATCTCGGTGGGCAACCACCTGCTGGCCCTGCTCGCCGGCCCCGCCATCGTGGCGTTTCTCGTGGCCACCCTGCGAGCCGAACCCGCCGCGGCTGCCGGAGCGCGCCGCGTGGAGTGGGGCCAGGCGGCGGTGGTGGCCGGAGTGTGGGCGCTGCTGATCGGGACCGGGCTCGGCAGCACCACGCTGGCGGGGCTCGGGGCCCTGTGCTTCATACTGGCCGCCGCGCATGCCGCACGTTCGGGAGCTGGACGCTTTGCCCTGCTCGCGCTGGTCCTCGCGCTGGTCGCGGTCACGCCATATCTCTACCTCTACCTCCGGGCGGCGCAGCACCCGCCGCTCAACGAGGCGGCCCCCGCTACGCTGGACGCGCTGCTCGCCGTGATCCGCCGGGCGCAGTATCCGCCCCGCACGCCTTTCGACGACCCGACGCTGCCGTCCGGCCTCGGGAATCCGGGGAGGTCACTCCAGCTGCTCGGCGCACAGCTCGGCGACTACGTGGTGTACTTCGACTGGCAGTGGGCCCGCTCGCTTGGCGGAACACTGGGACCGCTGCCGCTCCGAACGCTCGTGACGCTGGTGTTCGCCTCGCTCGGGCTCCGGGGCGCGGCGGCGCAGCGCCGGAGCGACCGGCCCGCGTGGTGGCTGCTGCTGCTGCTGTTCCTGGTGACCGGCCTGGGCCTCGTCGCCTACATGAACTTCCGGCCCGGGTACGCGCGCTGGTACGACCTCTGGCCGCGGCCTGCCGACCACGAGGTCCGCGAGCGCGATTACTTCTTCGTCGTCAGCTTCATCGTCTGGGGCTTGTGGGCGGGCATGGGGCTGGCCGCAATCGCGCGGCCAGCCGCGAGACGCGCCCGGCCGCTTGCGCGGCTCGCGCCCTTGTGTTTCCTGCTGGCCGCCGTGCCGATCGCCCTCAACTGGGGCCCGGCGTCCCGACGGCACGGTGCCGATGCGCGGCTGGCCGGCGATTTCGCCTACGATCTGCTCAACAGCGCGCCGCCGTACGGCATCCTCTTCACCTACGGGGACAACGACACCTTTCCACTCTGGTGGGCGCAGGAGGTCGAAGGCATCCGGCGCGACGTCACGGTCATCTGCCTGGCGCTGGCCAACACCGACTGGTACATGCGCCAGTTGCGAGACGCGCCCGTGCGGCCGCTCGATCCGGCCGCGCTACCCCCGGTCTGGCGCGACCGCGTCATCGCCCGTCCCGGAACGCCGCTCCACTCGCTGAGCGACTCGGCGATTGCCTCGGCGCTCCGCGGCTACTATGTGCGGGAGTCGCAGCGGGTCGGCCTGGGTCCGGTCACCCGCACCATCCCGGCCGGCACCTTCCTCTATCCGAACGACATCCTGACCTTGGCGGTCATCCGGGAAAACCTCGGCCGCCGGCCGATCGTGTGGGCGGCGACCGCGGGCCGGAGCTTCGCCGGCCTTGGCGAATATGTGGTGCAGCGGGGGCTCGGCTTCGAGTTGCTGCCGGCGCGCCCCGACACGACATCGCCCGAGCTCGTGGCGCGCCCCCCCGCTCCCGTACCGTTGGACGTGCCCACGACCGAGCGGCTCGCTTTCGACACTTACCGGTACGCCGGGCTGCTCGAGCAGGGGACGCACGGCCTCGAGACGACCAGCGCCAGCGTGGCCGCGACCCTCTCGTTGCCTGCCGTGTCGCTGGTCTACGCCTACCGGGCCCGGGGTCAGCGCGAGGGTCTGGAGCGGGCGCTCGACCTCGCCGTCGCGCTCTCCGCCAGTCCGGCGCTTCGGCCGGCTCTAGAGGCGCTGCTCGACTCGGCGGGTGGGGAGGCCGGCGCCGCGCCCTGATCGGTCGCGGTCCCCTGCAAGAAATCGCCAACCCCAAGTAAATTGAAAGGCTATGGACTTCCCGGCCCTCTCCGGCAGCCTGGCCCAGGTCCGCGCGACCGTGGCCAGGCACCAGGCCATGGGGGGCTGGAGCCACCCGGTGCGAATCGTCGCCGTCACCAAGACACATGGCCCCGAGGCGGTGCAGGCGGCGCTCGCGGCGGGTCTCTCGGACGTCGGTGAGAACCGGGTACAGGAGGCGCTGCGCAAGCAGGAGGCGCTGGCGGGGGTGCCGGTTGCCTGGCACCTCATCGGCCCGCTCCAGCGGAACAAGGCGCGTCACGCCGCCGGCAGGTTCGCGCTGATCCACTCGGTGGACCGGGCGGACCTGGCCCAGGAGTTGGATCGGCGCGTCCCGCCGGGCAGTCGCCAGGCGGTGCTCGTACAGGTCAACTGCAGTGGCGAGCCGCAGAAGGCCGGGGTGGAGCCGGCCGGCCTGCCCGCGCTGCTCGATGCGCTGGCGCAACTTCCCCGCCTCGAGGTGCGCGGCCTCATGACCATGAGCGCTCTCACGGGCGACGTCCAGGAGCAGCGGCGGGCATTCCGCCGGCTCCGCGAGCTGCGGGACGCCGCCGAGCGGGAGGGCCGGCGATTGCCGGAGCTGTCGATGGGCATGTCGGGCGACTACCCCGCCGCGATTGAGGAAGGCGCGACGATGATCCGGCTGGGAACGGTGCTCTTCGGGGAGCGCGGCGCGTGAGAGCTGACACGAGGAACGCGGGAGCATGACCACCACTACTTCAGTGTTCGACCGGGTGCACGCTGCCGCCGAAGTCGTGCGCCGGAGCTCCACGATGACGCCGGACGTGGGCCTCATCCTGGGAACGGGCCTCGGCGGACTCGCGCGAGAGATCGCGATCGAAGCCACGGTGCCGTACGCCGATATTCCCGGCTTTCCGCTCTCCACCGTCGAGAGCCACGCCGGCCGGCTGCTCCTGGGCCGGCTGGGCGGCCGCCCGGTGGTCGCGATGGAGGGCCGCTTCCACCGCTACGAGGGGTATGACCTCCGGCAGGTGACCTTCCCGGTGCGGGTGCTGCACGCACTTGGCGCCCGGACGCTCATCGTATCGAATGCCTGCGGCGGGATGAATCCGCTCTGGGCTCCCGGCGAGCTCGTGCTCCTGAGCGACCACATCAACCTGCTCGGCGACAACCCGCTCGTGGGCCCGAACGACGACCGGCTCGGCCCGCGCTTCCCCGACATGTCGGCGCCGTACGATCCGGAGCTGCGCGCGCTGGCGCGCGCGGCGGCGCTCGAGCTGGGCATCGTACTGCGCGAAGGGGTCTACGTCGCGGTGCCGGGCCCCAACCTCGAGACCAGAGCGGAATACCGGATGCTTCGCACCCTCGGGGCCGACGTGGTCGGCATGTCCACCGTCCCCGAGGTGATCGTGGCCAACCACCAGGGCATGCGGACGCTCGGGATCTCGATCATCACCGACCAGTGTCTTCCCGATGCACTCGAGCCGGCCGACATCGGGCGCATCATCGCCACGGCCGGCCGGGCCGAGCCGGCGCTCACGCGTCTCGTCACCACGCTCACGGAGCGGCTGTCTTAGAAGATGGCATTTCCCACCTGGCCCGATCTCTCCGCCGACCAGCTCGAGCAGCAGGTGCTCGCGCAATGGAAGGCCGAAGGCCTGTTCCGGCGGACGCTCGAGGCCGGGCGCGGCGGGACGCCGTTCGTGTTCTACGAGGGGCCGCCCACGGCCAACGGCCGTCCGGGGATCCACCATGTCTTTTCCCGGACCATCAAGGATCTGATCTGTCGCTATCACGCGATGCGGGGGGAGGAGGTCACCCGGATCGCGGGGTGGGACACGCACGGTCTGCCGGTGGAGATCGAGGTCGAGAAGGAGCTCAAGCTCAGCGGCAAGAAGGACATCGAGCGGTTCGGCGTGGAGGAGTTCAACGCCCGGGCCCGGAAGAGCGTCTTTCGCTATCAATCCGATTGGGAAACGTTGTCGGACCGGATCGGCTACTGGCTCGATTACGAGCATCCCTATGTCACCTGCAGCAACGACTACATCGAGACCGTCTGGTGGCTGCTCGGGCGGCTGCGCGAGCGCGAGCTGCTCTATCGCGGGCATCGCGTGCTGCCCTACTGCCCCCGGTGCGGCACGGTGCTCTCGAGCCACGAGCTCGCGCTCGGCTACGAGGAGGTCACCACCAACTCGGTGTACGTGACCTTCCCGCTGGCCGATGACCCCTCGCGCGAGCTGCTGATCTGGACCACCACGCCCTGGACGCTGCTGGCGAACGTCGCGGTCGCGGTGCATCCCGATCTCGAGTACGGCGAATACCCCGTGGGCGACCGGCGGCTCATCCTGGCCACCGCCCGCGCCGCCGCGCTTCCGAGCAGCTCGGCCCGCGGCGCACCGACCTTCGCGGAGGTCGGCGCCGTCAGGACCTTTCCCGGCCGTGAGCTCGTGGGGCTGCGCTACCGGCGCCCGCTCGAGGTGGTGCCGCTCCCCGACGACAGGACGAGCCGGGTCGTGGTGCCCGGTGACTTCGTCACCGCCGAGGACGGCTCCGGGCTCGTGCACATGGCGCCGGCGTTCGGCGCCGACGACTTCCAGGCCGGCATCGAACACGGTCTGGCGCTGGTGCGGCCGGTGGCGGCCGACGGGACGTTCACCGGCACGAGCTGGCCCGAGATCGAGGGCCGCCTGGTCACCGCCCGCGAGACCAACGACCTCGTCATCCAGCGGCTCAAGCACGACGGCCGCTGGCACCTGACGCAGCCGCACACGCACACCTATCCGCACTGCTGGCGCTGCTCGAGTCCGCTGATCTACTACGCGCGCGACAGCTGGTTCGTGCGGACCTCGGCGGTGAAGGAGCGCATGCTCGAGCTGAACCGCGAAGTCGACTGGCACCCGCCGGAAGTGGGCGCGGGCCGCTTCGGCGAGTGGCTCGAGAACAACGTGGACTGGGCGCTCTCGCGGGACCGGTACTGGGGCACACCGCTTCCCATCTGGACGTGCGGCCGCGACCCGTCACACGTGGAAGTGATCGGCAGCTACGCCCGGCTCGCCGAGCGCTGGGGCCGGCCGCTGCCCGACGGGTTCGATCCGCACAAACCGTTCATCGACGCATACACCTGGGCCTGCGCGTGCGGCGGGACGATGCGCCGCGCCCCCGAGGTCATCGACACCTGGTTCGACTCCGGCTCGATGCCCTACGCGCAGTGGCACTATCCGTTCGAGCACGAAGCCGAGTTCCGGGCGCACTTTCCGGCGGACTTCATCTGCGAGGGGGTGGACCAGACGCGCGGCTGGTTCTATTCGCTGCTCGCCATCGCCGCCACGGCGTTCGACAGTCTGGCGTACCGGCACGTGATCGTGAACGAACTGGTCCTGGACGCCGAGGGCCAGAAGATGTCGAAGAGCAAGGGTAACGTCGTCGATCCGTGGGCCATGATCGGGGAGTTCGGCGCGGACACGGTGCGGCTTTACCTGCTCGCCTCCAGCCAGGTGTGGCTGCCCAAGCGCTTCGACCGGAGCACGATCAAGGACACGGCCGGGAAGTTCCTCAACGCGCTCAAGAACAGCTACGTCTTCTTCGCGGGCTACGTGGGCGAGTGGCAGCCCGCCGCGGCGCCGGCCCCGGCCGATCGGCCGCTGGTGGACCGGTGGCTGCTGAGCCGCCTCGACCGAACGGTCGCGGCGGTTTCCGTGGCCTGGGCGGCGTACGACGTCACGACGGGCGTGCGCGCATTGATGGAATTCGTCGTGGACGATGTCTCGCAATGGTATGTGCGCGTCAACCGGGGACGCTTCTGGGCGGTGGACAGCGTCGCCGATCCGGCCGCGCTGGCCACGCTCGACGAGGCGCTGGAGACCGTCGCCCGGCTGCTCGCGCCGGCGGCGCCGTTCGTGAGCGATTGGCTGTACCGGGCGCTCCGGGGAACCTCCGTGCACCTCGCGCGGTTTCCCGAAGCGGCCGGCCGGGCCGATCCGGAGCTCGAGGCCGCGATGGATGCCGTCCGGCGGCTCGCGTCGCTCGCGCACGGCGCGCGGCAGGAACGAAAGCTGCCCGTGCGCCAGCCACTCGCGCGGCTGCAGGTAGCGGTCCCGGCCCACGTGCACGGCCCCGCGCTCGACGAGCTGCTCGAGCTGCTCCGGCTCGAGGTCAACGTGAAGATCGTCCAGGTGGTGGCGTCCGACGCGGAGCTGGTCCGGCTGCGCCCCAGGCCGAACTTCCGCTCGCTCGGGAAGCGCTATGGACGGCGGACGCCCGTCGTGGCGGCAGCCGCGGCGTCGCTCAGTTCGGACCAGCTCCGCGGCCTCGAGCAGGGCGCGGCCGCCACCATCGACGTCGACGGCGAGCCCGCCACCTTCCTCCCCGAGGACATCGTGGTCGAGCGCGAGGTGGCGAGCGACTGGGTGGTTGCGAGCGACGGGCCGTTCGTCGTCGCGCTGGACCCGCGGCTCACCGACGAGCTCCGCGCCGAAGGGACGGCGCGCGAGGTGGTGAACCGGATACAGCGGCTCCGGAAGGAAGCGGGGTATGCCTATACCGACCGCATCGGCGTCTGGATGGATGGCGGAGCCGCGGTGCTCGGCGCGGCGCGGACACACGCCGACTTCATTCGCGGCGAGACCCTCGCACGGCGGCTCGAGCTCGGGGTCCGCGCGCCCGCGCCCGACCTGGAGCAGCAGGTGGATATCGACGGGCAGGGGATGGTTGTAGGCGTACGACGCGACAGGGACGGCCGGAGCAGCAGCGGCCCTCAACTTACGGACGGGGCATGAACAAGAAACAGCTCGCACATCTCGAGAAGCGCCTCCTGGAAGAGCGGGCCCGCGTCATGAAGGAGCTGGGCTACTACGACGAGTCGTTCAACGCGACGCTGCAGTCGTCCGACGGCGATCTCTCGTCCTATTCCTTCCACATGGCCGACCAGGGCACCGACGCCATGGAGCGCGAGAAGCAGTTCCTGTTCGCCTCGCAGGAAGGGCGCTACCTCTGGCACGTCAACGAGGCGCTCCGGCGGCTCTATGGCACGCCGGAGAAGTACGGCCATTGCCATCAGTGCGGCCAGGAGATCAACTTCGAGCGGCTGGATGCGCTGCCGCATGCACGGCTCTGCATCACCTGCAAGGAGAAAGAGGAAGATGGAAAGCGTCGTTGACGCCCAGGCCGCCGGCGCCGAGCGCCGGCTGTTCTGGACGGCGGCGGCGGTCACGGTCGTCCTGGACCTGGTCACCAAGATCGTCGCCGAGGCCACCCTCCTCAGGACGCCGGGCATGGCGGTGGTTGGTGACTGGTTCCAGTTGCGGCTGGTATACAACCAGGGCGCCGCGTTCGGCCTTCACGTCGGCCCGTACTCCCGCTGGATCTTCTTCGGGGTGGCGCTCGTGGCGGTGTTCGTGCTCGCCCGGATGTCGCGCACGTCGCCCGCGGGCGACCGCTTCCGGCAGCTCGCGCTCGGTCTCGTGGCCGGAGGCGCCGCCGGGAATCTCATCGACCGTATCCGGAGCGGCCGGGGCGTCGTCGACTTCCTCGACGTCGGGATCGGTGCCCTCCGCTGGCCGACGTTCAACGTCGCCGACATCGCCGTGAGCTGCGGGGCCATCGCGCTCGCGATTTCCCTCTGGCGCGAAGACGCCCGCCGCCCGGAACCGGAGTCCGCCTCGGCTGCCTGAGCTGACATTCACGGTCTCGGCCGAGGCCACCGAGCGCCTCGATCGGTTCCTCGCCGATCAGCTTGGGCTCTCCCGCACGCAGGCCGCGCGGCTGGTCGCCGCCCGGGCCGTCACGATCGGCGGCAAGCCAGCCCGAGCCTCCCGCCTCCTTGTTCGCGGCGACCAGGTCAGCGTCAGCTTCCCCGAGCACGAGCCGCCTCGCACCCTCCAGCCCGCCCCCATTCCGCTCTCGGTCGTCTTCGAGGACGAGCATCTAGCCGTGATCGACAAGCCGGCGGGTCTGGTAGTGCATCCGGCTCCCGGCCACTGGGATGACACGCTGGTGAACGCCTTGGTTGCCCGCGGCACAACGCTCTCGGGTGGCGCGGCGGGGCGGCCCGGAATCGTGCACCGGCTCGACCGGGACACGTCGGGGCTGATGGTGGTGGCCAAGACCGACCTGGCCCATCGGCGGCTCGGTGCCGCCATTGCCGCGCGGCGGGTGCGCCGCACCTACGCGGCGCTGGCCTGGGGGCATCTGGACGCGAGCCCCACCAGCATCGAAGCGCCGGTGGCGCGGCATCCGCACGACCGGAAGCGGATGGCTGTCCTGCCCTCCGGCCGGCCATCGCGCACCGACGCGTGGGTCGCCGCCCGGTTCGAGGTGGCGGAGCTGCTCCGGCTCGAGCTCCACAGCGGTCGCACCCACCAGATCCGCGTGCATCTCGAATACATCGGCCATCCCGTGGTAGGCGATCCGGTCTACGGCGGCGGGGGCAGCCGCCGGATTTCCGGCGCGGTGCGCCGGGCTGCCGAGGCGCTGGAGCGGGCGACGCCGAGGCAGGCGCTTCACGCGGCCGCTCTGGCATTCCGCCACCCGGCGTCGGGGGAACGGCTCGAATTCCGCTCGGAGTGGCCGGCCGATCTGCGTCCGGCGCTGCACGCGTTGGGTGGCGAGGATCTGGTTGCCCACCCCCACCCCCTTGGCTATCTTCTTTTCTTCAATAGAGATGCCTGACTCTCCGACGCTCCACGCCGTCATTTTTCGCATCGGTGCGCTGGTTTGCGCGGCCCCGGCAGGGATCGTGCGGGAGATCCTCCCGCGCCTGCCGGCGACCCGCATTCCGGGCGTCGCCGAGGCCATCGAAGGTCTGGTCAACGTCCGTGGGTCCCTGCTCACCGTGCTCGATGGTCACGTCCTCCTTCAGCAGGCTCGCCGGGAGGAGGACGAGGGCGCGATCGTCGTCGTGGATGTAGCGGGCCGACGATACGGGCTGGGGGTAGGCGGGGTCATCGACTTCCTCGAGGTCCCCGCCGCCTCGGTGGCAGCGCAGGCCGACCTCCCGGGGATCGACCCCCGGCTGGTCAAGGCGGTCGGCGTGCATGAGGGCCGCCACTTCATCCTGCTCGACATCGATGCGCTGGTGGCGCCGATTATCGGGAGTTGAAGGGCAGTCGTGCGTCGTAAGACGTAAGTGGTAAGCATGAAGCCCAGCCTGGGCTGCCGGAGACGCGCAGGTCTCACGACGTACGACTCACGACTCACGACATACGACTTACCACGACCGGAGGTGCTGTGTCCCACACAGTGCTCGTCTGCGATGACGCCATCTTCATGCGCACCATGATCAGCGACATCCTGACGCAGGCGGGGTTCGAGGTCGTCGGTGAGGCCGAGTCGGGATCGCAGGCCGTGGAGAAGTACCGCGCGCTCAAGCCCGATCTCGTCACAATGGATATCGTCATGCCCGACATGGGCGGCATCGAGGCGGTCCGCGAGATCTGCCGGACGGATCCCGAGGCGAAGATCCTCATGTGCAGCGCGATGGGGCAGCAGGCGCTGGTGGTCGAGGCCATTCAGGCCGGCGCGAAGGATTTCGTAGTCAAGCCGTTCCAGCCTTCCCGGGTGCTCGAGGCGGTACAGCGCGTCCTGGGTTGACGGGTGGACCTCTCGAAGTACGCCGCCCTCTTTCTGGCCGAGAGCCGAGAGCACCTGAGCAGCTGCAACCAGCTCCTGCTCCGGTGGGAGCGTGAACCCAGCGCGACGGATGCCGTCGGGGGACTGTTCCGCTCGATTCACACCATCAAGGGCATGGGCGCGACGATGGGCTTCACCGGCGTCGCCGAGCTGGCCCACCGGTTGGAGAGCTTGCTCGACGCGCTGCGGCAGGGGCAGGTGGCCGCCGACGCGCGGACGTTCCAGCTTCTCTTCCGCGCCGTAGACGCGCTGGGAGTCGCGGTGGAGGCTGCCGGCGCCGGCCGGGATCCGGCGCCCGAGGCGTCGCTGGCGGCCGCGCTTGACGACGCGACGGCCGGGCGCGGGGCCGACGCGCCGGCGGGCGGGCTCCCGGTCCTGCCTGGCGACGATGTGCCACGCCGGCGCGCCACCGATCGCCCGCGCGGCCGCTCGGTCGAGGTGATCATCCGGTCGGACGCGGTCATGCGCGGTGCCCGGGCGGTGCTGGCGGTGCGCCGTGCCGAGGCGCTCGGGGTCGTCTCCGCGGTTCGGCCGCCGCTTCTCCGGCTCGAGCGCGAGGAGTTCGACGGCCGGCTCGCGTTCCGGATCGACTCGCGCGCGACCGACGAGGAGCTGGCCGCGGTCATCCGCTCGGCGGGCGAGGTCGTGACGGTGCGCTTCCCCGAGCCGCTCGCCGCGCCGGCCGAGCCGGCGGACCGGCACCGGCAGATCCGGGTGGATCTGGGGCGGCTGGATCGTCTCATGAAGCAGGTGGGTGAGCTGGTGGCGGCCCGCAACCGGCTCGGCGTGCTGGCCGCACGGTTCGACGATCCGACGCTGGCCGAGCAGAGCGATCGCATCTCTCGGCTGGTCTCCGAGATGCAGGCGGAGGTGATCGCCGCGCGCATGACCCCCGTGGGCGAGGTCTTCGAGCGGTTTCCCCGGCTGGTCCGCGACCTGGCGCGTGATCTCGGCAAGCGGATCCGCTTCGAGGTCGAGGGCGAGGAGATCGAGCTCGACCGATCGATCCTCGACGAGATCGGCGACCCGTTGCTGCACCTCGTCAGGAACGCCGCCGACCACGGGATCGAGATGCCGGAGACGCGGGTGCACGCCGGGAAGCCCGCCGAAGGCCGGATCCTCCTCTCCGCCACGCGCGAACGGAACAGCGTGGCGCTCCGGGTGAGTGATGATGGGGCCGGCATCGACCGCGCCGCGATTGTCGCCAAGACGCGGCGCGACGCACCGGGCGAACCCACCCCCGACGCGCTGAGCGACGACCTCCTGCTCCGCCTTATCGCGCGCCCGGGGTTCAGCACCGCGCAGGCGGTGAGCGGCGTGTCCGGCCGCGGGGTGGGCGTGGACGTGGCCATGACGCGGGTGCGCGCGCTCGGCGGCACCCTCGAGATCGGCTCCGAGGCGGGAAAGGGCACCACGTTCACGATCCGCGTGCCGCTGACGCTGGCCATCGTGCGCGCGCTGCTGGCCGACGCGGGGGGCGAGCGCTACGCCGTACCCCTCGCCTACGTGGCGGAGACCGTGGAGTTCGATGCCCGCGCCGTGACGGCGCTCCGGAGCCGGGAGGCGGTGGTGGTGCGCGAGCAGGTGATCCCCACCGTCCACCTGCGGGACCTGGTGGCCTGCCGGGAGCGTCCCGCGCCCATGCGGCGGCCGACCGTGATCCTGGAGATCGGAGAGCGCCGCACCGCCCTCGTGGTCGACGCCCTGCTCGGCCAGCAGGATATCGTGGTCGCACCGTTCGACGCCCCGCGCGGCATGCCGCCGTACGTGGGCGGGGCGACGATCCTCGCCGACGGCGCCCCGGCGCTGGTTCTCGACGCTGCCGCACTGCTGTAGGGGAGAGCACACCATGGACGACGCGCGGGGCCTGAAGGAGCTGCAGCTCGACGCGCTGCGCGAGGTGGCCAACATCGGGGCCGGCCACGCGGCGACGGCGCTGTCGCAGATGACCAACCACACCATCATGATCGCCGTGCCGGAGGTCAACGTCCGGGCCCTCGAGGAAGTCACCGACCTCGTGGGTCGGCCGGACGAGGTCGTGGCGGCGGTGCTGATGCACATGATGGGCGATCTCACCGGACGCACGCTGGTGCTCTTTCCCGAGGGGTCGGCCCGAACGCTCTGTGATATACTGTTCAGGCGGAGTGCCGGGACGACCGGCGAGTTCGGCCCGATGGAGCAGTCGGGCCTCAAGGAGGCGGGAAACATTCTCGCGAGCGCCTACATGAACGCGCTCAGCGATTTCATGGGGATGATGCTGGTACCCTCGGTGCCGAGCCTGGTGATCGATCTCAGCGCCGCGGTCCTCACCACTACGTACCTCAACTTCGGCCACGACCGCGACTTCGTCTTCTGCGTCGAGACGTCGTTCCGGGTGGAGGGCGCCATCGAGCCGCTGCGCGGCCACTTCCTGCTCCTGCCCGACACGCCGTCGCTGCGGGCGATCTTCGACGCCATCCGCCTGCCCTGATCCGATGCCCGGTCCCGCGCTGTCGGAGCGCGATCTCGCCGTTCTGCGCTCCTTTGCCCGCCGGATCGATCCCTCCGACGCCGGTGCCCACAACAATCTGGGCGTCCTCTACTATCAGAAGGGGCTGATCGAGGACGCCATCGCCGAATTCGTCCGCGCGCTCGAGCTGGACCCGCGGATGCAGGTGGCGCAGGGCAATCTCGACATCGCCTACCGCGAGAGCGGGCACTACGACCGGCGGATCACCGACCTGCGCGAGCGGGTGCAGCGCCATCCCGAGGACCGCGATACCCGCTGGGAGCTGGGTCGCGCCCACGCCGCTCTCGGCCGTCACGCGGAGGCCATCGCGGAGTTCGAGGCCTTGCTCGCCTGGAACCCCGCCGATGTGCCCGCGATGCTGCAGCTCGGCCTGGCCGAGAAGGCCCGCGGCAACCTCGACACCGCAAGCGACTGGCTCGCCCGCGCATGTGCCATGGAGCCGGCGAGCGCGGTCGCGCACTTCTACCACGGCGAGGTGCTCTACAACCGCGGGCTCAACGAGGCGGCGCTCGAAGCGCTGCGCCGGGCGATCGCGCGCAACCCGGACTACGCCGAAGCCCACTACCTGCTCGCGTTCGTCTATGGCGACATCGGGCGGCACGAAGAGGCCCGCGAAGCCACCCGGCGCGCCGTCAAACTGAACCCGACCCTCGCACGTGCCCAGGCCAACCTCGCGCTCGACCGCTACCACGGCCCCGGGGCTGCCGACGGGGCCGCGGGGAATGGCGCTGCCGGGAACGGCGCTGCCGGGAACGGCGCCGGCCGCCCCGGAGAGCGG
>JAICLE010000145.1 GCA_025927545.1 Gemmatimonadales bacterium | reverse complement strand
GTGGTCGAGGGCCACGTGCCCGCGTCCGACCTCCGCCGGCTGCTGGCCGAGAAGCCGGACGTCGCGGGGCTCGCGGCGCCGGGGATGCCGGGGAGCAGTCCGGGGATGGCCATGGCGGGCATGGCGCACGAGCCGTACGAGGTGCTCGCGTTTACGCGGGACGGCAAGACGACGGTGTTCGCCCGGCACTGATGGGCTTGCTGTGAGCTGTCATCCCGAGCGAACGCGAGGGATCTTGCCCGGGAATGGGTCGAGGGCCGCCGGCAAGATCCCTCGCGTTCGCTCGGGATGACAGCTCCGCTCGGGATGACGATAAGCGGTCAGCTAGTCCCGCCCGCCGCGGCCGCGGGCGTGGGATGCTCGCCCGTGCTGCTTTCCACCGAGTCGATCCGCACCACGATGGCGGTGATGTTGTCGAGCCCGCCACGGCGGTTGGCTTCGGTGACCATGCGGTCCACCCAGTGCTGCGGGCCGCCGTCGGCGCTGAGGATCCGGGTCAGCTGCTCGTCCTCCAGCATGCCCGTGAGCCCATCCGAGGCGAGCAGCAGGACGTCGCCCGACTCGAGCGCGCCGAAGTAGAGATCCGGCACCACGTCCATGCTGGCGCCGACACAGCGGGTGATGACGTTGCTGTAGGGATGCACCCGCGCCTGCTCCGGGGTCAGGAGTCCCGCGTCCACCTGTTCCTGCACGTAGGAGTGGTCCTTGGTCACCTGCTGGAACCGGCCCTGCCGGAGCAGGTAGGCCCGGCTGTCGCCCACCTGTCCGATGAGGTAGCGCCCCGGCATCAGCACGAGCACGGTGGCCGTGGTTCCCATGCCGCGCTTGTCATGCTCGGCCAGGGTGCGCTCGAAGATCGCGTCGTTGGCCGAGCGGATGGCGGTGCTCACCCGCTCGCTCGCCTGCTCGTCGGTCAGCCCGCGCAGCGAGCCGATCTGGCTGGAGGTGATCCGGACGGCCATCTCGCTCGCTACTTCGCCCGCCGCGTGCCCGCCCATCCCGTCCGCCACGATGAATACTCCGCGCTCCGCGAGCATGAGGTAGTTGTCCTCGTTGCCGGAGCGGACGATTCCGATATCGGTGCGAGCAGCGCAGGTGAAGTGCACAGGACCCCGTACGGTCAGCGCAGGAGGAGGAAGGCCACGACGGCGGCGGCGATGACCAGCAGCGCGATCAGCCAGGCGGGCGGCCCGCTCGGCCGGGGCGGCGTCACGCGAATGGGACGGCGGGGCCGCGCGGCCGAGCCGTCGGCGGCCGGCTCGGCGGCCGGGAGCCTCCCGGAGGCCGCCTCGGTGTCGGAGGGCCGGCGGGACGATGCGACGTCGTCGAACGGCTCGAACAGCACCGACACCTCGCCGAACCGGACGGTCACCCCCGGCGCCAGGGCCATGTCGCCCGTGAGCGGCTCCCCTTCCACGAAGGTCCCGTTGGTGGAGCTCAGATCGCTCAGGACCCAGACGTCGTCCCGGCGCTGGAGCCGCGCGTGGCTGGTGCTCACGCTGGGGTCGGCGATTACCACGTCGTTGAAGTCGGCGCGCCCGATGTTGGTCACGGCCGCCTTGACCGGCAGGCGGCGGCCCTTGAGCGTGCCGCTCCGGACCAGCAGCGAGGCCAGCGGCGCCGCGGTCGGCGTCGTGGGCGTGACCGCCCCCGCGAGCGACGACTGCGGGACCCCGTGCAGGGTGTCCGAGAGCCGGGCGCCCGCTCCGGTCGGCGCCTGCGCAGCCGTGACCGGCGGCACGCTCCGGCGCCCGCGCGGCTGAGGCGGGGGTGCCGCATCGGCATAGAAGCGGAACTCGTCGTGCCCGATCCGGATCACGTCCGCGCGCGCCAGCGGGTGCACGCGGCCCATGCGCTCGCCGTTGACGTAGGTGCCGTTGACGCTGAGGTCTGCCAGGACGTAGCCGCCGGGCGTCACCTGGATCTCCGCGTGGTGGCGCGACACCTCGGTGCCGCCCACCACCACGTCGGAGCCGGCCTCCCGGCCGAACACCAGCGTCTGGCCGGTGATCAGGTACTCCCGGCCGTCGGTCAGGCAGACCACCCGCCCGCCCGTCGGGCCGGCGGGCGCTGCGGGGCTGGGCGGGCGAGGCGACGGTACCAGGTCGGTAAAGGCGCCCGAGTCGAACAACTGCGTGTTCCCCACGCGCCGGCTGTCCACGGCCAGGATCTCGTGCGGTCCGATCTGGATCTTGTCGCCATGGAGCACGGGGGTGGGATCGGCGCCGAGCCGGATGCCGTTGACGATCAGCTCGGCACCGGGATCACCGGCGCGGATGGCGGCGGCGCCCTGTGGAGTGCCCTGCAGAACCGCATGCCTGGGCTGCACGCCTTCGCCCTCCAGGACGATGGCGCAGCCCGGCGCCGACCCTATGATCGTTTCTCCGGCGGGCACCGGAATGCGCGCGCCGCCGAATTCGAGCTGCATCATCTATCGTATCCTGAGGTGATTACCGGCCGAGCACAAACGTATCCCTCGGCCACGGTGCCCGCAACTTGGACGCGATCATGCAATCTTGCGCTCCTCCTGGCCCCGGAGCTGGAGCTGGTACAGCCGGTCGTAGAGCCCGTGCTGGGCCAGCAGCTCCCGATGGCTCCCGCGCTCCCGGATCTCGCCGTGATGGAGCACCAGGATCTCGTCGGCATGGAGGATGGTGCTGAGCCGGTGGGCCACGACCAGACTGGTCCGCCCCGCCATCAGCTCCGCGATGGCCCGCTGGATGAGGGCCTCCGCCTCCGCGTCCACCGAGCTGGTGGCCTCGTCGAGCACCAGGATCCGCGGGTCGAGCGCGAGCGCCCGCGCGAAGCTCAGAAGCTGCCGCTCGCCGACGCTGAGACTCCGGCCCCGCTCGCCCAGCTCGTGA
The DNA here is from genome assembly GCA_025927545.1 of Gemmatimonadales bacterium. Classification (GTDB taxonomy): domain Bacteria; phylum Gemmatimonadota; class Gemmatimonadetes; order Gemmatimonadales; family GWC2-71-9; genus CAVVWJ01. The sequence goes on along the minus strand of JAICLE010000145.1, from coordinate 2,711 downwards.
TGCCAGGCCGAAGGCAGCCGCTCGATGAACCGATCGGCGCCCACGCGCCGGGCCGCCTGCCGGGCCGCCTCGGGCGTGATCGGGGCGTCGAGGGTGAGGTTGTGCAGGATGTCCCCGGTAAAGAGGAAGAGATCCTGCTGCACGAAGCCGATAATCGAGCGCAGGTCCGCGGTGGAGAGCTCGCGGATGTCGATCCCGTCCACCGTGATCCGGCCCCGTTCGGGATCGTAGTAGCGGAGCAGCAGGTTGACGATCGTGGTCTTCCCCGCCCCGGTGTGTCCCACCAGCGCGATGGTCTGCCCGGGCGAGGCGGTGAAGGAGACGTCGCGCAGCACCCAGGGTCCGTCCGGCCGGTAGCGAAACCAGACGCCCTCGAACCGGACCTCACCGCGCACCGGCCGAGGTAAATGGAGGGGGTGGTCCGGCTCGCGCACCGTCACCGGCTCGTCGAGCAAGGCGAATACGCGTTCGGACGACGCCATCGCGCTCTGCAGCAGGTTGAACTTTTCGGACAGGTCCTGCAGCGGCTGGAAGAAGCGCCGGGTGTACTGGATGAAGGCGGCCAGCACCCCCACCGTGAGCGTGCTGTCGAGCACGCGCAGGCCGCCGTACCAGAGGAGCAGGGCCATCGCCACGGCGGTGAGCACTTCGACGGCGGGGAAGAACACCGCGTAGATCGTGATCGAGCGCAGGTGCGCGTCGAGGTGCTCCCGGTTGAGCACCCCGAACCGCCGGGCCGTGTCTTCCTCGCGTCCGAAGAGCTGCACCACCCGCATTCCGCTGAGCCGCTCCTGCAGGAAGGCGTTGAGGCGGGCGAGCCGCACGCGGATATCGCCGAACGCCTGGCGCACCTGCCGGCGGAACACCCGTGCCGTGAGCCAGACCAGCGGGATCACGGCGAACGTCACCAGCGCGAGCCGGACGTCGATCGCGAGCATCATCACCATGATCGCGACAAGGGTGAACGCGTCGCCGAAGATCGTCACCACCCCGGAGGAGAACAGCTCGTTCAGCGTTTCCACGTCCGAGGTGACCCGGGTCATGAGCCGGCCCACCGGGTGACGGTCGAAGTAGCCGATGCTGAGCCGCTGCAGATGGCGGAAGAGCTGCATGCGGAGGTCGTACATCACCCGCTGGCCGATGTAGGCCGTGAGGAGCGTGCCTCCGTACTCCACCACGAAGTCGCCCGCCAGCGTGGCCAGGTAGAGGCCGGCCAGAAGGCCGAGGAGTCCCAGGTCGTGCTTCGGCACGGCCACGTCGAGCGCGTGTTCGGTGAGTCGCGGCCCCACCAGCGCCAGCAGCGACTGCGTCATGAGCATCAGCACGGCGCCCGCCGTGAGCCAGCCATAGGGCCGGAGATAGCCGAGCAGCCGGCGGAGAAGTGCCGCGTCGTAGGGGCGGCCGCTGAGCTCCAGCTCGTCGTGAGGTGCCGTCATCGGGTCAGCCGGCCGGCTCCGCCAGCGCGGCGTGGTCCACGCCCTTGAGTCCCCGGCGCACCCAGCTCGAGAAGACCAGGAAGCCGAAGCCCAGGGTGAAGTAGGTGAGGATCAGCCGCCAGATGAGGATGTAGATCGGGGTGAGCTCGCGCGGAACGTAGGAGGTCATGACCGCCGCCGCGAGCACCTCGCCGATCCCCGATGCGCCCGGCGTCGGGGCGAAGTAGAGCAGGAACATCACCAGTGTCTGGATCAGCAGGATGTCCACGAAGTTGGCATGGAGACCGACGGCGCGGAGGGAGACGTAGCCGGCCAGGAGCTTGTTGGCGTGCGACGGCGCGGAGAGGATCGTGGCCCAGAGGAGCGCGAGCCACCCGCGCGGGTTGTTGAACGCGATCACGCTCTCGTGAATGTCGTCGATCACGTGGTGCAGCCGCTCCAGCCGCTCCGCCATCCGCCGGCTCCGCCGCCCGATGGACCCGGCGATCCGCTGGAGCACGTCGCGCACGAGCCGGGGGAAGAAGATCACGAGCGCCATCAACACACCGATGCCCGCGATGATCGTGAGGCTCCCGCGGAACAGGTCGTACAGCGAGAGCCCGAGGACGTTCCCCCGCTGCCCGAGCGAGCGCCCGGCCCCGAACAGGAGCGCCAGCGGCCCCGCGATCGCGAAGAAGAGGATGGTCGCGACGAACGTCATGAAAGTCGACGTGACCGCCGCCGGCAGCGGGACGCCGTAGCGCCGCATCGTGTACATCGTCATCGGGCCGGCGCCCGAATTGAGCGGCGTGATGTAGCCGGCCCACGCGCCCATGCCGCCGGCCAGGATCATTCCCTTGAGCGGCACGTCGGGCACGAGGTGCCGCACCACCACGAAGTTCCGGAGCCCGCCGCCGAACCAGTCCATCGACGCGAGCCCCACGCCGGCGAGCAGCCAGATCCAGTGGATCCGGCCGACCCCAGCCAGGAACGCGCGGAAGTCGTTGCCGTACAGCAGGGTGATCCCGAACCCCACCAGCGAGGCCAGGACGGAAATCTCGAAACCGCGGAGGAGGAGCCTGGGAGTGAGCAACCGGGACATGAGGGGGGAAAGGTAAGGGAAGGGCGGAAGGACGGAAGGTTGGAAGGACGGAAAGACGGAAGGACGGAAGGGGGTGCGGGCGCCGGCACTGTCATCACGACCCGGAGCGCAGCGACGGGGAGGGATCTACTCCGCCTGGTTCGAACTCGGCCCGGCCAGATCCCTCGCTCCGCTCGCGATGACAGTGCCGCCCG
>JAICLE010000098.1 GCA_025927545.1 Gemmatimonadales bacterium | reverse complement strand
CGACCCTCGTCGCGGGCGGCCGGCCACGCGGCGGCCACGGCCGACCCCCGGCGCTCGGCCGACGGAAACTTTCCGCCGCCCGGCCCCTACGTCCCCCCGAAGTCGGTGTCACAGAAGCGGCAGACCGCACCCTCCCGGTCGGCCTCGCGCCCCGTCCAGAGATTGCAGCCGGCGAAGCGGCAGAACACGGCCGGGCGCCCCGCGTTGGCGCCCTCGCCCTGCAGGGTGTAGAAGATCTCCTTCACCGCGTAGCTCATGCGTGCGCGGCCTGGTACCTCGCCGGATCGGGCACCCCCGCTTCCTCGAACCCCTTGAGGCGCAGCCGGCAGGCCTCGCATCGTCCGCAGGCGGCGCCCTCCCGATCGGGATCGTAGCACGTACTGGTGATTCCGAGGTCGACCCCCAGCCCGAGTCCGCGCGCGACGATCTCCGCCTTGGTGAGCCGGAGCAAGGGCGCGTGAATGGCGAGCCGGACCCCGTGCTCGGTGCCGGCGCGGGTGGCCAGGTCCGCCATGCGCGCGAACGCCGCGAGGTATTCCGGCCGGCAATCGGGATATCCGCTGTAGTCCAGCGCGTTGGCGCCGATGAAGATGTCGCGCGCGGCCAAGGTTTCCGCCCAGGCGAGCGCCAGCGAGAGAAAAATGGTGTTCCGTGCGGGCACGTACGTCGCCGGGATGCGCGCGCCGATCTCGGCCAGCGGCGTGTCCTTCGGCACCGATATCTGGGACGTGAGGGCGGATCCGCCGAACGCCCGGAGGTCGAGGTCGAGCACGACGTGGTGGCGGATGCCCAGGCTCGCCGCCACCCGCCGGGCGGCCGCGAGCTCGACCGCGTGCCGCTGGCCATAGCGCACGCTCAGCGCATGGACTTCGAATCCATCCTGCCGGGCGATCGCCGCGGTCACGGCGGAGTCCATGCCGCCGCTCAGCAGTACGACGGCGTTCGGAGTGGTCATGCAGGAAAGGTAGGGGCGGGCGGCGGGACTGTCATCTTACGGCTCGGAGCCGCGTCCCAGCAGGAATCGGAGCGCGGTTTCGAGCTCGGGGTGGCGAAACTCGTATCCCGATGCCTCGAGCCGGGCCGGGAGCACGCGCGTGCTCGAGAGGAGCGCGACGTCGGCCATCTCGCCGAAGACGAGGCGGAGGGCCGGCGCCGGGACAGCCAGCAGGGCAGGCCGCCCGAGCACCCGCCCGAGCGTCGCGGCGAACTCCCGGCCGGTCGCCGGGTGAGGTGAGGTCACGTTGACCGCGCCGGCGAGCGCTTCGGTCATGAGCGCATGGTGGATCGCCCCGACGACGTCGTCAACGCCGATCCAGCTCATCCACTGGCGGCCATCTCCCAGCGGCCCGCCGAGCCCCAGGCGGAATGGGGTGAGCATCCGGCCCAGCGCGCCGCCCGCCGGCGTGAGCACGATGCCGAACCGGGGCGCCACGGTGCGGATGCCCGCGATCCGCGCCGGCTCGGTGGCGGCCTCCCAGCCGCGCCCGACCTCAGTGAGCAGGTCCTCGGGCCCGGCGTCGGTGGGACTCGCTTCGGTGAGGACCTCGTCGCCGCGGTTGCCGTAGATGCCCACCGCGGAAGCCGAGATCAGCACCCGCGGCGGGCGGCGGAGCCGGGACAGCGCCTCCGCCAGGAACCGGGTGCCGATGACCCGGCTCTCCATGATTCGGCGCCGGCGTTCCCGCGTCCAGCGCGCGCCGACGTTCTCGCCGGCGAGGTGCACCACCGCGTCCATGCCTTCGAGGCCGGCCGCGTCGATGCGCCCGGTCTCGTAGTCCCAGCGGACGCCGCTCCCCTTGCCCCGGCTCCGCACCACGGGCGTCACGTGGTGCCCACCCGTCGTGAGGAACGGCACCAGCGCCCGCCCGATGAGTCCGCTCGCGCCGGTAACCGCTACCCGGAGCGGCTGGCGGCCGGCGTAGCGCTCGTGTGCCTCGATATCGCGGCGGAGCAGCTCGTGGCGATACGCCAGCAGGCGTTCGAGCCGGGGCCGGACGACGAATGACGCGGCCGAACCGAGCGGCGGCGCGTATTCGATGCGGTCCGTCATGATGCAGGCCGACGGGCCGTCCGGCTCGAAGCGGTGCAGGTGCACCCAGCGCGCAAACGGCCCCTTCACCTGCTCGTCGGCGAACTGGCGGCCCGGCACATAGTCGCGATGGCGCACGACCCAGCGAAGCCCGAGCGGTGTGCCCACCTGCAGGACCACGCTGGCGCCGTCCTCGATCCCACCCGAGCGCCCGATCACCCGGACGTGCTCCCACGGTGGAGTGAGCCGCTCGAGAGCTCCGGGCCGCTCGTGCCAGGCGAACACGGTCTCGGCGGCAAACGGCAGCCGGGTGGCGCGCTCCAGCACGCACGGAGGTGATGGCATCGTCATGGCCTCCCTCAGGCGGCCGGGGGTGAGGAACGGTCGGCTTGGCCGAGCTCAGGCCTGGTTTACTTCACTGATCAGGATCCGATTCACCACAGAGGCACAGAGGGCACCGAGGACCACAGAGAACTACAAACAACTTGTTGTTTTTCTCCGTGCACCTCCGTGCCCTCTGTGCCTCTGTAGTGAATCGGATCTCCGACCCGTTGCCCAGCGTACGGGATCACCCGCGCGCCCGCTGCACCAGCAGCTGGTCGGTGTTGTTGTCCAGGGTGCGCATGCCTACCAGCGAGCCGCCGGCGTCGCCGACCGGCAGGGCCGGGAGCCCGCTCGAGCGCAACCGCTCGAGCGCCTCCTGGAAGCTCAACGTCGGCGTCACCGTAGGCGCGGCGGGAGTCATCGCCTGGGCCACGGTCGACTCGGGTCCGTGCCGACTGAGCCCCCGGATGAGATTGTCACGCGTGAGAATCCCTTCCGTGCGGCCCAGGTTGTCCACCACCGGGAACTCGCGCTGCTCCCCCGAGAGCAGCAGGTCGACTGCCTGCGACAGCGTGGCGTGAACCGGGATGGTGCGGAAATCGGTCACCATCATCTGCGCCACCTGGAGCCCTCGCCCGGCCATGCGAGTGGCCACCGCGCTGGCCTCGCTCCCGGCGCCCAGGAAGATGAAGAACGCCACCAGCATCATGAGCGGCGCCTGCAGCATAACCCCGACGATCCCCAGCACGACCGCGAAGATCTGTCCGATCGAACCGGCAATGCGGGTGGCCTTGGCCAGCCCCATCTTGCGCGCGAGCAGCGACCGGAGGACCCGTCCGCCGTCCAGCGGGAACGCCGGGAACAGGTTGAAGACGAGGACCAGGACGTTGGAGACCAGCAGCTGGACCACCAGCGACACGTTGCCCGCCAGCGGATCGCTGACCAGCACGTCCTGGCCCGTCCCCACCGCGGCCAGGAACAGCAGGACGATGATGGCCAGTGTCACGGCCGGCCCGGCCAGCGCGATCAGCAGCTCCTGCCTGGGCTCCTCGGGGATGCGCTCGAGCCGGGCCACACCGCCGATAGGCAGCAGGATGACGTCCGGCGTGCGGACGCCGAAGCGGCTGGCCATCCTGATGTGGCCGAATTCGTGGAGCACGATGCAGAGGAAGAACAGCAGGAAGAAGATCGTGTACTCGACCGCCGCGGCGGTGCCCGCCCGCTGGTACTGGTAGTACGCGAGCCAGACGACCAGCAGCATGAAGGTGACGTGGACCTTCACGTCCGTGCCGGCGAACCGTCCGATCGTGTACGACCAGCGCATGGCGGCCCCCTCGTCTCGAGCCCGGCGGGCGCCGGGCGTCTCGAAACATACACCCGGCCGGGAGGCGCCTAGCCGACCACGCGGAGCCCCAGCGGAATGCGGGACGAGTAGGCCAGTGTGGGGGTGGATGCGCACACCATCGCCAGGGGCTCGACGGTTTCGCGCACCGGGTGCTGCTCCGACCATGCGGCTAGCGCCCGCCGGAAGATGATCTGCGCCTCCACCGACGGCAGGTTGAAGTATCGGATGTAGTGCATGATCGCATCGTCCGCCGTCACCTCGTCCGCCAGCAGCGCCACGGCTTCCAGCGCCATCTCCACGTGAGTCGCCGCCACTGCCTCGTCCGAAACCGAGGCCGCCATCCGGCAGTCGAGGCTGGTCTCCTCCTGGTGCTGTGCCCGCCGGCGGAGGGCATCGATGAGCTGGTCGGGCCGGAGGTTGGACCAGCCGCCGGCCGAGCGGGCGTCGGCCTCCGGCAGGTCGGACGCCGCCTCGCCCAGCGCGATCAGCGTCCGCGCGCGGACCGTCTGCTCCATGGCGTGCGGCACGCCGACCTCACGGAAGTAGCGGTCGAGTGCCTCCTCCACGGTCAGCCGGCCCCGCAGTCTGAGGACGAACGCGGTGGCTTGCCCGCGATGAGTATCGGCGAGCGCCTCGAAGGCCCGGGCAAACAGCACCTGCAGGCGGAGACGCAGCGGATTCGAGAACCGGCGAGCGTACATCAGACCGGGCGCAGCCATGGTGCCCCTCGCTTCCTGAGATAGTGCAAGACACGAACGAATGATTCCGGTGCGGCGGCGAAAAATGCGAGGATCGTGCCCATGCCCCGGCGCCGGGCCGGCCCGCCCTGCCGTCCGAAGCCGCTGCCAAACCGGGAGTTGACGGCGGTGCGAGGGGCTGCAGGCCGGCCGGGTCCCGCGTCTGTGGCGTCCGCGCTACTGGCGCGGAGCGGCAACGGCGGGAGGAATTGCGCCCCCCACCACATTACATTTGCCGCTCGACCTTTCGCGGGAGCCGCACCATCGCCACCACCGTCGTCGCACCCCCGACCTGGACCCCCAAGGACGCCGAGAAGCTCTACAACATGAGCGGCTGGGGGCTGGGCTACTTCCGCGTCAGCCCCGAGGGGCACGTCACCGTGCATCCCGACGCCAACCGGAAACGGGGGCTCGACCTCTACCAGTTGGCCATGGATTTGAACGCGCAGGGCGTCGGGCTCCCGCTGCTGCTCCGGTTCTCCGACATCCTGCGCTCACGCATCCAGTCCCTGGCCGGGGAGTTCGCCCACGCCATCAAGGAGTTCGGGTACGACGGCAAGTACACCACCGTCTATCCGGTCAAGGTCAACCAGCAGCGCCACGTGGTGCAGGAGATCGTGGAGTTCGGTGCGCCGCACGGCGTCGGCCTCGAGTGCGGCAGCAAGCCCGAGCTCCAGGCCATCCTCGGCCTCAACGAGAGCACCAACCACCTCATCGTCTGCAACGGCTACAAGGACGAGGAGTTCATGCGGCTGGCGCTGATGGGGCAGAAGATCGGGCACACGGTAATGATCGTGCTGGAGCAGCTGAACGAACTCGAGGTGCTGCTCAAGGTGGCCGACGAAATGGGGGTGCAGCCCACCGCGGGAGTTCGGGTCAAGCTTGCCACCGAAGGCTCAGGCCGCTGGGCCAAGAGCGGCGGCGAGCGCTCGAAGTTCGGTCTGGGCGCCGTGGAGCTCATGCGGCTTCTCGACGAGCTAGATCGGATCGGGCGAAAGGACATCCTCAAGCTGGTCCACTTCCACTTGGGCAGCCAGATCACCGACATCCGCTACGTGAAGGCCGGGCTCGAGGAGGTCGGCCGCTACTACGCCGAGCTGCGGGGGATGGGATTCGACCTGACCCATGTGGACGTGGGCGGCGGCCTCGGCGTCGACTACGACGGCTCGCGCTCTACCCGGCCCGCGAGCGTGAACTACTCCATGCGGGAGTATGCCAACGACGTCGTGTACACCATCGGGACGGTGTGCCGCACCGAGGGGCTCCCGATGCCGCATCTCATCTCCGAGTCCGGGCGGGCCCTGACCGCCCATCATTCGCTGCTGCTGATCAACGTGATCGATGTCGAGTCGCAGATCGAGCCGGTGCCGCCGCGGCTCGAGCCGGACGCGCACCCGCTCCTGCGTGAGATGGCGGAGAACCTGGACGGGCTCGGTGCCGCCGAGCGGATCGAGGAGGCGTTTCACGACGCAGTGTTCGCCAAGGAGCGCGCGCAGGAGTACTTCGCCAGCGGCGTGTTCTCGCTCCGGGAAAAGGCCAACGCCGACCAGCTCTACCTGGTCACGCTCAACGCCATTCAGCACGCCATGGGAGACGACCGTGCCGCCTTTCCCGAAGTGGCCGCGCATCTCGACAGCGAGCTCGTGGACCGGTACTTCTGCAACTTCTCGGTGTTCCAGTCGCTGCCGGACAACTGGGCGATCGACCAGCTCTTCCCCATCATGCCCATCCATCGGCTGCTCGAACCGCCCACCCGGCGCGGCACGCTGCAGGACGTGACCTGCGATTCGGATGGGGTCATCGATCGGTTTACCGGCGGCCGCAAGGGGAAGCCCTCACTCGAGCTGCATCCCGTTCGCGAGGGTGAGCCCTACATCCTGGGGATCTTTCTCACCGGCGCCTATCAGGAAATCCTGGGCGACATGCACAACCTGTTCGGTGACACCAACGCCGTCCACGTCCGGCTCACCGATCAGGGTTACGAGATCACCGATCTCGTGCATGGCGACACCGTGACCGAGGTGCTCAACTACGTCCAGTTCCACGCCTCCGACCTGCTGGCCACCTTCCGCCGCAAGGTGAGCGCCGCGAAGGATCTGAGCCGGCAGGAAGCCAACGGCTTCATCGCGGATTTCGTGGCGGGGCTGGAGGGGTATACGTACCTGGAGGGGGATGTGCCGGTGGAGCAGGCGTGAGTCGCAGGTCGTAAGTCGCAGGTTCCGCCACTTACGACCTGCGACTTTCGACTTACGACTCCTGTCCTTCGTACATCTCCTTCAGCCGATTCACCACCGCCGGATCGGCCAGCGTCGTGGTGTCCCCCAGCGCCCGGCCCTCGGCGATGTCCTTGAGCAGGCGCCGCATGATCTTGCCGCTGCGGGTCTTGGGGAGGTCGGCTGAGAAGAAGATTTCGTCGGGCCGCGCGATGGCGCCGATCTTCTCGGTGACGTGTGCCTTGAGATCGTCCTTCAGTGCCGGGGAGGCGTGGTTTCCATCCTTGAGCGTCACGAACGCCGCCAGCGCCTGGCCCTTGAGCTCGTGGGCCCGGCCCACCACCGCCGCCTCCGCCACGGCCGGGTGTGCCACGAGGGCGCTCTCGACCTCCATCGTCCCGATGCGATGGCCCGCCACGTTCAGCACGTCGTCCACCCGGCCAAGAATCCACCAGTAGCCGTCGTCGTCGAGCTTGGCCCCGTCGCCCGCGAAGTAGCGGCCGGGGAAGCGCGACCAGTAGGTGCTCTGGTAGCGCTCGTCGTCTCCATAGATGGTCCGCAGCATTCCCGGCCACGGCGCGGCCAAGGTGAGGAAACCGCCGCCGGCGGCGAGCACGGTGCCGGTGTTGTCCACCAGCTCGGGCGCGATCCCGGGGAACGCCGTCGTCGCCGAGCCGGGCTTGGTGGCGGTGACACCAGGGAGCGGGGTGATCATGATCCCGCCGGTCTCGGTCTGCCACCAGGTGTCCACGATCGGACAGCGGCCGCCGCCGATGTGCGTCTGATACCAGATCCACGCCTCGGGGTTGATCGGCTCGCCGACGCTGCCGAGCAGGCGGAGCGTCGTGAGGTCATGGCGGGCGGGGTGCTGGGTGCCCCACTTCATGAACGCGCGAATGGCGGTCGGGGCGGTATAGAGGATGGTAACGCCGTAGCGCTCCACCAGCTCCCAGAACCGGTCGCGCTCGGGCCAGTCCGGCGCGCCCTCGTACATGAGTACCGTGGCGCCCTCCGCCAGGGGGCCGTACACCACGTATGAGTGGCCCGTCACCCACCCCACGTCCGCCGTGCACCAGAACACGTCGGCGGGCTTGAGGTCGAAAACGTACCGGGTGGTGGCGGCAACCTGGGTGAGATAGCCGCCGGTGGTATGGACGATGCCTTTCGGCTTCCCGGTGGTGCCCGAGGTGTAGAGGATGAATAGCAGGTCCTCCGCGTCCATCGGCTCGGGCTCGGAATCGCTCGAGATGCCGTCAAGCAGACGGTGCCACCAGTGGTCGCGGCCCTCCTGCATCGCCGCGAAGGCCTCGTCGCCCTCGCTCCCAGTACGCCGGCGCACCACGATGCAGTGCTCGATGGTCGGCGACTCGGCCATGGCCTGGTCGGCCATGCGCTTGAGCGGCACCACCTGCCCGCGTCGATAGCCGCCGTCGGCGGTGATGAGCACCCGTGCCTCGGCGTCATTCACCCGATCGCGCACCGACTCGGCCGAGAAACCGCCGAAGATGACGGAGTGCACCGCGCCGATCCGGGCGCAGGCGAGCATCGCGATGGCCGCCTCGGGGATCATCGGGAGGTAGATGGCGACCCGGTCTCCCTTCCGGACGCCGAGCTTCCGGAGCGCGTTGGCGGCGCGCCGCACCTCGCGCGCGAGATCCCAGTAGGTGAGCACGCGGCGGTCGCCTGGCTCGCCCTCCCAGATGATCGCCGCCTTGTTGCGGAGCGGGCCGTCGAGGTGCCGGTCGAGGCAGTTGGCCGCCGCGTTGAGCTGCCCGCCGATAAACCATTTGGCGTGGGGCGGGGTCCACTCGAGGGCACGGTCCCACGGGCGAATCCAGTCCAGCGTCCGCGCCTGCTCGGCCCAGAACTCCACCGGATCGCGCGCGCCCGCCTCGTACAGCGCGCGGGTCGCGTTGGCCTGCGCGGCGAAGGCGGGATCGGGTGGGAACCGCCGCTGCTCGGAAAGCAGGGTATCGAGCTGGTCGGTCATGCGGACCTCAGCGCTGCTCGATGGGAACGAACGGCCGCTTGTCCGGGCCGGTGTAGATCTGGCGGGGCCGAGCGATCTTCTGTTCCTTATCCAGCAGCATCTCCTCCCACTGCGCCAGCCACCCGGGCATCCGGCCCAACGCGAAGAGCACGGTGAAATATTCGGTGGGGTAGCCCATCGCCTGGTAGATGAGCCCGGAGTAGAAGTCCACGTTGGGGTAGAGCTTCCGCTTGATGAAGTATTCGTCCTCCAGCGCGATCCGCTCGAGCTCGAGCGCGATCTCGAGCTTCGGATTGAGCCCGGTCTGCTCGAATACCCCGTCGGCCACCTGCTTGATCAGCTTGGCCCGCGGGTCGTACGACTTGTAGACCCGGTGGCCGAAGCCCATCAGCTTGCCGCCTCCCGCTTTCACCTCCTTGACGAACTGCGGGATGTTCTTCTTGTCGCCGATCTCGTCCAGCATGAGCAGCACCGCCTCATTGGCCCCGCCGTGGAGCGGACCGTAGAGGGCCGCGATGCCCGCGCTGATGGCCGAGAACGGGTCCACGTGCGACGAGCCCACGGTACGCACCGCCGTGGTGGAACAGTTCTGCTCGTGGTCGGCGTGGAGGATCAGCAGGATCTCGAGCGCGCGCTGCAACACCTTGTTGGGCTTGTGGCGGCCGCCGATGCTGAACGTCATGTTGACGAAATTGCCGATGTAGTCGAGATCGTTGTCCGGAAAGACGAGCGGCAGCCCGCGCGAGTGGCGGAAGGCGAATGCCGCGATGGTCGGCGCCTTGGCCAGGAGCCGCACCCGCTGCAGGTAGCGGTTGGCCGGGTCGTGGATGTGCTTGGCGTCCGGGTAGAACGTGGACAGCGCGCCCACGACGCCGAGCATCATGCCCATGGGGTGCGCGTCGTAGCGGAAGCCCTCGAGGAACCGGGTGATGTTGGTGTGGACGTAGGTGTGGTACTTGATCGTGTCGGTCCACTGGTCGAGCTGCTGCCGGGTCGGGAGCTCGCCCTCGCCCAGGAGATAGGCCACCTCCAGGAAGGTCGAGCGCTCGGCCAGCTCCTCGATGGGGTAGCCCCGGTAGCGCAGTATGCCCCGGTCACCGTCGATGTAGGTGATGGCGCTGCGGCACGCGGCGGTGTTCATGAAGGCCGGGTCGTACGTCTTGAGGCCGAAATCGTCCTCCGCCTCCTTCATCTGCCGGAAGTCGAGCGCCTTGACGGTTTCGTCGTCGATGGGCACCTCGTAGGTGCGGCCGGTGCGGTTGTCCGTGATGCTCAGGGAATCTTTGGCCACGCGCCTGCTCCTCCGTGCGTCCCGCGACTGGGTGGGCATGAACCCGGATTCCGAGTATAACTTGAGCCGGGTGCGCTCCGCCACCCGAGAAATCCACGCCGGAGAGTCCGTGCCGAAGCCCTCGCCCACCCTCTCGTCCCGCGCCGCCGGCGCCCTGCTCGGCCTCGCGGCCGGACGGGCGCTGGCACTCGGGTCCGCGCCCGACGGGAGCCTGCCGCTGACGTGGATTCTCGCGGAAGAACTGGCCGCGGGCCGGCACGATCTCCGGGAACTGGCGCACCGCTGGGTCGAGCAGGCCGACGGCGACGCGGGAGCCGTGGACCGGGAGACCGCGGCGGCCCTCGCTCACCTGGCCCGCCACGACGAGCCGCCCGCGCGCGCTGCCGGGCAGGGAAGTGATCCGCTGGTGCGTTGCGTCCCGGTGGCGCTTGCCGCGTTCGATGCGCCCCGGACGCTGGTGAGCGCGACCTACCACGTCGCGGCGCTCACCCATCCCGATCCGCTCGTGGCCTGGTCGGCGGTGGCCGTCAACGTCGCACTCGCGCGGTTCCTGCAGGGCAAACGCGATTTCGTCCCCGACGTGGTGGAGGCGCTCCGGAGCAACGACGTCCCCGACGAGCTGCTCGCGCGCGTGCGGCGCGTGCCGCTCCCCGCCGCGGCTGATGGACCGGACCTGGCGCCCGGCACTGCCCTCGGCGATGCGGTGGCGACGCTCCGGCTGGCGTATCACGAGCCGCTGGTCGAGCGCGGCCTCCGCGCGGTGGCCGCTCCCGGCCCCCCCGCCGCCGCGCGCGCCGGCCTTGCCGGGGCGCTCCTCGGCGGCCGCGATTCGTCCTACGCGATTCCGCCAGACTGGACCGTCTTCGACGGTGCAGGCATCTTGCAGGCGCTCGCCGCCCGGCTGGTCCGGGCTACCGCGGTCGCCTGATCGCCGCTTCGTCCGCCTCGCGCCAACATCTACGGAAGCGTCACCCCATGTATCGAAGCATCGTCGTCGCGGCCGCCCTCGCCCTCGCCGTACCTCCGCTCGCCGCGCAGGGCGCGGTGGATACCGCGGGTGCGGGCACACTGATCGTGCAGGCCGTGAACCACTCCGAGGTGATGCGGACACTGCAGCACCTGAGCGACGTGATCGGGCCCCGGCTCTCGGGCTCGCCCGCCATGCGGCGGGCAAACGACTGGACTGCGGAACGCTTCCGCGCATACGGACTCGAGGCTCGGCTCGAGCCGTACACCTTCGGCGTCACCTGGACGCGCGGCACTGCGTCCCTGCGGCTGACCGCGCCGTTCGCCCGCGCGATCACGGCCCAGAGCTGGGCCTGGACGGTGGGCACCGGCGGCAGGACCAGGAGCGGTCCGGTCGTGCTGGTGGACCTCTCCACGGCTGACAGCCTCGCGGCGCAGCGGAGCCGGGTGCGAGGCGCCTGGGTCATGCCGCGACCGCCGTACCCGGTGTGGAATCCTGACGGCCCCGACATGACGGCCGCCGACTCCCTCCGCCGGGCGGAGGTGCTCCGACTGCGCGGGCTCGCCTTCGCGGATACGTCGGCCGAGGCGGTGCGGGCGCGGCGGCAGTACGCGCTCGACCTGCCCTACGCGCTCACGGCCGCCGGCGCGCTGGGCACGCTGGTGGACGGAGCAAAGGAGCACGCGCTGATGACGATGAGCGGCTCACCTAACCGGGTGGCGCCGCTCCCCAGCCTGGTGATCGCCCACGAGGACTACGCCATGCTCGAGCGGCAGATCCGGGCCGGGCTCGCTCCCAGGGTCGAGGGGCGAGTGGAGAACGCGCTGGGCCGCACGCCGGTGACGCAGTGGAACACCGTGGCCGAGATCCACGGCAGCGAGCGGCCGGGCGAGGTGGTCATCCTCGGTGCGCATCTCGACAGTTGGGATCTCGGGACCGGGGTGACGGACAACGGGGCGGGGTCGGCGGTGGTGCTGGAGGCGGCGCGCGCGCTCGTGCGGTCCGGGGTCAGGCCCCGGCGCACCATCCGATTCATCCTGTTCAGCGGGGAAGAGCAGGGGCTGCTGGGCTCACGTGCCTACGCCGCCGCCCACGCGGCCGAGGCCGACAGCATCCAGGCGGTGCTCGTGCTCGACAACGGCACCGGCGCAATTCGCGGCCAGGCGCTGCAGGGGCGCTCCGAGCTGGAGGGGCTCTGGCGCTCGCTTCTCGCCCCCGTAGCCGCGCTCGGCGCCGACAGTGTCCGCGATGTCCGGAAGAGCGGAACCGATCACCTGAGCTTCCTGCCGTACGGTGTGCCGGCATTCAATTTCGACCAGCTCCCTCGCGGATACTCCCACACCCATCATTCGCAGAGCGACACGTTCGACAAGGCTGTCGAGGCCGACCTCGAGCAGGCGGCCGCGGT
>JAICLE010000069.1 GCA_025927545.1 Gemmatimonadales bacterium | reverse complement strand
TTCAGGAGCCCGCGGCGCCGCGACCACCGGCGAGAAACGCCCGCATGGCGTCGCGCACCGCGCGGGGGTTGGAGGCGAACACGTAATGGTTGGCGCCGTGCAGCTCGAGTAGCCGGGCCTGCGGCAGCTCGCGCGCAACCCGGGCGCGCTCGGTCGCGGCCCACTGCTGCAGGACGGCCGTGTATCGCCTCGCGGCGGTGCGCTGGGCGCCGTCGAGCCGGGCCCAGAAGGGAAACACCTGGGGCGCCGAGTCCACCACGGCGTCGATCACGAGCGCCGGCGCGCGCACCGCCGAATAATCAGGATGACCGCAGCCGGCAAGCACGAGCGAATCGATCCGCGCGGGCGTCACGTCGGCCACCAGCCGGCCGCTGGAGTCGTAGCGGCCGATGGCGCGAAACTGGGCTTCGGGGATGCGCGGGCCGTAGACGCGCCGGACATAAGCCTGGACGGCGGCGGGGGAGGCGGAGTCCGCGCGCAGCATCGGCGGGGGTGGCGGGAACGTCCGGATCAGGCGGCCAACGTCGCTGTGGTCGTAGGCCGCGTCCAGATACACCAGCCGGCTGACGCGCTGCGGATGGGCGCCGGCGAATGCGGTGAGCTCGTCGCCCGCGATCGAGTGGCCGACGAGGGCCACGCGCGTGAGGCGCAGCGAGTCGAGCACGGCCGCGAGATCGGCGACGCGCGTCGCCAGGTCGTACCCGGAGCGCGGCCGGCTCGAGGCGCCGTAGCCCCGGCGGGTAATCGCGAGGACGTGATGCTGACCGGTGAACTGCGGCGCGAAGTCGTCGAAACCGTGGGCCACGTCCTGCAGCCCCGAGAGGAAGACGAGCGGCGGCCCCTGGCCACCCCAGTCGAGCACCTCGAGCCGGACGCCCGGCGCGACCGCGACGAACCGCACCTGGTGCGGTGACCGGTCCACCCACGGCGGCGCCGGGCCGGCGGTGGCCGTGTGCGCCAGCATAAGGACGGCGGTGATACCGGCGGTGGCGTGGGACACGTCGGTAGGATGTCGGGCGGTGGCGCGGGCGTCAAGCGCGCCCGGGATGACGGGTCGGGCTCTCGACGAGTCCCGCTGGTTTTACCAGCCGGCTGCGATCACCCTATACACGCCACTCACCGCGCCCTCACGCCCACCCTGTCCAGGACGAGTGTTCCTACCACATCGCGAGTGTCGGAGCCACCGCCCCGCACCGGCACTCCGCCTGCGCCCGCCCGTCCCGCAACTTCCCGCACCCCTCGCACCGCACCCAAAGTTCGCCCCTCTGCTCGAGGGTCCACGAGCTCGCGTGGAACGCCGCGCCCACCGATCCGCCGAACATCTCGAATGACGCCTGCTTGTGATTCGCCTCGCGCATCACCTGCCGCTGCGCCTCGCGGCTCTCCCACAGAGTGACCGTGGTGAGCCGCCGGCCGATGACCGCGCCCTGGAAGCTCAAGAACCCCGGCATGCCGCGGAGCTGCAGCATGATCCGGCGACTGGTGTCGCGGATCTGCTGGACCTCGTCGTCGGTGCGCGCCTCGATCATGGTGAGCGAGACGGCCCCGGGCGCGGCCCTGCTGTCCGATCTGACGGACGTGCACACGCCGAATCGCACCGGGCCGGCCGCGACGGGCTGGATGTTCACCTGCACACCCATCTGCCGCATGAGCGTGGCGCTGTCGAAGTAGCCCTCCACGCGCTCGACCCCGTCGTCGCAGGCGGTGATGAAGTCGGCGCCGGGCAGCGCGATCGTGGCGCCGGTGGGCGGCAGGCCGCGAAGCGAGCCCCGGTTGGTCCCGCGCATGATCCAGCGAAAGACGATGTCGCCGGGTGCGCTCTCGCGGTAGTCCACTTCCTCGAACGTGAGATCGGGGAAGGCCGTCCACAGGCCGGCGGCGTAGACGCCGAGCGGGCCGGTCTCGATGGGCCCGCCGGTGTTCGGGTCCTCGTAGGTACCGCCCGGACGGAAGGTCCCGGCCAGCCGGGCCGCGTCTCTCGCGTTCCAGGCGGCCACGTAGCGCCGCGCGACGTCGATTCCGCTCATGATGCCTCCTGCGGTCGCGGCAGTGCCAGCGGCCGGATGATCTTCTGGTAGTCGGGGTCGGACCAGAGCCAGCTCAGGTGCGGATCGATGGGCGTCCACAAGATCACTCCGCTCCGCTCAGCCATGCCGCGCGCGAGCTCCCCGAGGGCCTTCTCCCGGTCGCGCAACCCATAGTACACCACGGCAAAGTGGTAGCGGGGCACGAAGCGGGTCCGTGACAGCCCGTCCAGCTCGGCCAGGATCGCGTGCGCTTCCGCCGTCTTCCCGACGAGCCCGCAGATGTGGCCCAGCGCGCCGAGCAGCAGCGACCACCGCCCGGACCGGGCCACGCCCTCGCGCGCGTACGCTTCCGCCTCCGCCACCCGGCCCAGTACGCAGAGCGGGCGCACGATCGTCTCATACGCCGTGACGAACCCCGGGTCCATCTCCAGCAGCCGCAGGCAATGCTCGACGGCCTCCTCGTGCTCCCCCGCATAGTGGAGGCTACGAGCGACGCTCTGGTGGACGATCAGCCCCAGCGGCTCGATCTCGGCGGCACGCCGGATGAAGGCCAGGCTCTCGTCGTGCCGGCACATGACCGTCAGGAAGAGCGAGTACCACAGGAGCGCGGGCACGTAGTCCGGCTTGAGCTCGAGCGCCCGGCGAAACCGCCGCTCGGCTTCGGTCCAGTCCCAGTCGTAGAGCATCGAGGTGACGCCGAGCGGGGAGTGCGCCTCGGCCAGCGTTTCGTCCAGCTCGAGCGCGCGCTGCGCGGCCGCCTGGGCCCGGGGCATGCCGTCGGCAGCCGGCACGCCGCCGAAGTAGTCGAAGGCGAGCATGGCCCAGCTGTCGGCGATCCCGGTGTACGGCAGCGCGAAATCCGGGTCCCGCGCCAGCGCGGCCTCGAAGCAGTCGATGCCTTTCCGGTAGCCGTCGAGGGTCCGCATGTTCCAGTGGAAGCGGCCCCGGAGGTAGGCGGTGTAGGCCTCGAGGCTGGTGGTGGCCGGCACGACGAGCGGCCCCGAGACCGTGGCGGCGGACGCGGCGGAGGTGCCGGCCCGGCCGCCCGTCAGCCTGGGCCGGAGGGTACCGACGATCGAGCGTGACAGCTCATCCTGCACCTCGAACACGTCGGCAAGCTGGCGGTCATATGTGTCTGACCAGAGGTGATAGCCGTCGGCCGCGTTGATGAGCTGCGCCGTCACCCGGAGCCGGTTGCCCGCCCGCCGCACACTCCCTTCGAGCACGGCCGTGACGTTGAGCCGCTGTCCGATCTCGCGCACGTCCAGGTCGCGCCCCTTGAACGCGAACGCCGAGGTCCGCGAGGCCACGCGCAGGCCCTCCACGCGGGTCAGCGCGTTGATCAGCTCCTCGGTCATGCCGTCGCTGAAGAATTCGTTCTCCGGGTCGCCGCTCATGTTGACGAACGGGAGCACGGCGAGCGCGGCCACGCGCGGGACGACCGCCGTCGCCGCCGGAGCCGGCGTGGGACGGCTCTGGCCGGCCTCCGCGTCGGCCAGCGCGCGCGCGAGCTCCGCGCCGCTGGGGAACCGGTCGTCCGGCCGCCGGGCCAGCGCGCGGGCCACGAGCTGTTCGACTCCCGGCGGCACCACGGCCCCCACGGCGGCGAGCGCCGGCGCGGGCCCGGTGAGGCGCTGCGCGATGATGGCGATGGGCGTGCTGCCGGTGAAGGGCGGCCGGCCCGCGAGCATCTCGAACAGCACGCAGCCGAGCGCGTAGATGTCGCACCGGGCATCGAGCGGCTCGTCGCCGGCCTGCTCGGGGCTCATGTAGGCCGGAGTTCCGATGAGCATGCCCGTCTGCGTGAGGGCGGAGTCGGCCGCGGCGGTCACGGCCCGGGCGACGCCGAAGTCGGCCACCACGGCGTGGCCTTCCTCGAGCAGGATGTTCTCGGGCTTCACGTCCCGGTGGACGACGTTCTGGCGGTGGGCATAGTCCAGCGCGTCGGCCGCCTGGCGGGTGAGCCGAAGCGCGGGCCCCAGCGCGATGCGCCCGTGGGCCACCAGCCGGTCGCGGAGCGAGCCGCCTTCGATGTACGGCGTGACGTAATAGAGGAAGCCGTCCGCCTCGCCCGAGTCGTAGAGCGGGAGCAGATGGGGATGGTGCAGCCGGGCAGCGAGCCGAATCTCCCGGAGAAAACGCTCGGAGCCCAGCACCTCGCTGAAGCGCTCCTGGAGCACCTTGAGCGCGACCACCCGGTCGTGCCGGCAGTCGCGCGCGAGGTAGACCACGGCCATCCCGCCGTGGCCAACCTCGCGCTCGACGGCATAGCGGCCAGCCAGGGCGTGCTGCAGTCGGTCGAGCAGGTCGAGCACCGGGTGATCCGTGAGGTCGGTCATGTTACGATATCATTGGACCCCGGTGACGGCCAGAGCGCCGGCCGACCGTCTCACGGCTCAGGCCCGCATGGCCGCCGCGAAGACGGGGGGCACCTTGGCCCAGCTCGAGCGTTCCTCCAGCGCAGTCATTCGAGACATCAGCAGGTGGGCGCTCCGGTGGCTCAGTGCGTAGGCGGGCTTGGGCATGGCCGTGATCGGGTGCCGCAGCACCACCTTCTCGATCCCTTCGAGCATCGAGCTGTTGTGGACCCATCCCGCGCCGCTCTGGATGTCGGCCGGCGTGGACGACGGGTGCGCGCCCCAAGGTGGCGTTCCAAACGCGAACGACAGCCCCGACCACGCGTTGACGGTCACGGTGCCGTAGCGGAGGGCGGCGATCGCGCGCTCCACCGCGGCGCCAGTTGTCGGGTCCTTCATCGTGCGAGGATGGACCACCAGACCGGCCGAGAGCGTGCCCCAGAGCCGGTCGTTGGCGAACCGGACGGCGTCGGCGAGAAACTCGGCCGGGTCGGGGCTGCCCACCGACGTCTCGGCGATGATCGGTGCGAAGGACTCCTCCTGGAACAGCGGCTCGGCGGCGGCCCCGGCATCCAGCCCCGGCACCAGCGTCCACGGGAGCGATCCGGCGGCCTTACCGCCGATCGGGGAGCCTCGGCCCGCCCCGAAGCGCTCCCACCGCTCGCGAGCGCCGGGATAGTACGCCTGCCGGTCGGCCGCGCGCTCGAGTGCCGCGCGAAGGAGGCCGAGAAACTTCTCCCGCAGCGCCCAGCCGCGCGGGAGCACCACGACTCGGTTGGCGTTGCAATCGAACGACGCGTTGAAGGTGAGCCCGCTGGCCACGTCCTCGGCCTGGTAGGCGAGCTCCTTGTCGGAGTAGAGTCCGGGCACCACCAGCACGGGCGCCACCCCGCCGAGCTCGGCGGTCACCGGCTTGGTGGTGGCAGGCCGGCCCTCGCGCTTGCGCGCCTCGCGCTCGGGGCCGGGAGTGCCCCAGACGAGCTGGTTGTACGTCCGGTCGGAACCCGTGATGTGGATCTCGTCCACGCCGGCATGTCCCGCCAGGTACGCGCCCTCCCCGGCGGCGCCGTAGACCACCGACAGGAACCCCGGGCGGATGGCCTCGGCAAAGGCGCGCTCCAGGTACGGGCCCAGATACGCGTTCACCGGATTCAGCTTGAGCACGCACGCCTTGCCCTCGTTGAACAGCTTGGTGATCACGTCCATGGACGGGATCGCGTTGACGTTGCCGGCGCCGAGCACGAGGACCACGCGGCCGTCGTGCGACTTGGCGCCGCGGTAGAAGCGCGCGCGGGACGCGTCCACGTCGCCCTGAGCCAAGCCGGCCTGGAAGTGCACATCCACCCGCACCCCCTTGAACAGGGTGCCGTCGATCGTGCCCGCGGGAAACACCTGCGCGGTGATGCGACCGTCCGCAGTCCGACCCCGCTCCCCCAGCGGCGTGGTGCCGGTGTGCTTGAGCGCCAGGAGCGATTGCTGGAGCAGCCGGAGCTGGCGGACAACGAACCAGGGCCCGCCGCACCACTCCTCGCCCTCGAGCGGCGTGCCGAGCGGAATGCCCTTGGCCGCGCAGGCGGCGTGGACGCTGTCGCGGGCGATCTCGAGGTAGCCGGCCTGCATCGCGCGGGCGAGCGCCACCCGCTCGTCGAGCGAGAGGCGCAGGAGGCGCGCGGCGCCGTCGCGCGCCCGGGCAACGGCCTCGTCGAGCCGGCGGGCCGAGCTTGGGGGTGGAGTGGCCGGCCTATTCACGGCCGGGGCGGATTTCGGGGTGCTGGCGACGGAGGTCATGGCGGTTCACCTCGTTGAACTGTTTAACGGAGCGGCGGGCCGAGATTGCGGCCGGCGGCGGTTGCCCAGCCAGATCATGGCCCGTACACTAGGCTGCACCCATCAGCCGGCCGTCAAGTCTCCATCAGGAACCCTCGGGTGACCCAGCGCCCCGCGCCACCGCTCAGGCTCCGACTCCTCGGCACCCCCGGCGTCTCCCGGGTGGGCGGAGGGACCGGGACGCCGGTCCAGAGGCAGGCGCTGGCGCTGCTGGCCGTGCTCGCCTGCGCGGGCGAGCACGGGATCGCGCGCGACAAGCTCCTCACGCTGCTCTGGCCCGAGTCTCCCGTATCGCCGGCCGCGCACCGGCTGAGCCAGCTACTCCATTGGACGCGGCGCACCCTCGGTGCGGCCGGGCTCATCACGGGCACGACCGAGCTCGGGCTGGAGCCCGGCGAGTTTGCCTGTGACCTGTGGGATTTCGAGGGCGCCCGTCGTGCCGGAGAGCTCGAGCGGGCCGCGGAGCTGTATGCCGGCCCGTTCCTCGACGGGTTCTACCTCGCCGACAGCGGCGAGTTCGAGCGCTGGGCCGACTCCAGGCGCAGCGAGCTCGCACGCGAATACCAGGAGACGCTAGAGGCGCTCGCGGTGCAGGCGGAGGCGCGGGGCGACTCGCTGGCCGCGTCCGAGTGGTGGGGACGACTCGCCCGGGACGAGCCGCTCAGCTCGCGGGTGACGATGCACCTGATGACGGCGCTGGCCGCGGCGGGCGAGCGGGCCCGCGCGCTTGCGCACGCGAACGCCTACCAGGAGCAGGTGCGGAACGAGCTCGAGGCGGAGCCGAACCCGTCGGTGGTGGCGCTCGCGCGCCTGCTCAAGCGCGAGGCGCCGACCGGCCTGGCGATCGGGATCCTGCCCCTCGTGGGCCTGGGCGACGACGCCGCGGCGCGCGTGCTCGCCGAAGGTCTCACGGAGGAGCTCATGACGGCACTCGCCGACATCCCGGGCGTTCGGGTGGCGGCGCGCACCGCCGTCACCGCGGCGCAGCAGGCGACGCCCGACCTGCGCGAGCTGGGCAGCCTGCTTGGGCTCGCCGCCATGCTGGAAGGCAGCGTGCGCATCGCTGCCGGGCGGCTGCGGCTCGCGGTGAGGCTGGTGGACGTGGTGGATGGGTGCCAGCGCTGGACGGAGCGATGGGAGCGCGACGCGGGGGAGGTCATGGCTGCGGAGGAGGCACTGGCGCACGAGGTGGCGGTGCGGGTCGGGCGGCGGCTGGCCCCCCACGCGCAGGATGCTACCGGCGTCGCAGGGGCACCGCCGCAGCGAGGTTGACCGTGAGGCGCGCGTTCGCCCGAAGACACCACCCGTCGACGGCGTCGCTTCGAAGGCGGACGTCGGATCGGGAGACGGCAAGCGCCATGTCCCGACGAATCAGCGAGTCGAGTCGCACCTGGGGCGCCCGTGGGCCGCTCCGCTCCAGGCGCAGCACGGCGGTCGTACTCGCCGGGAGCAGGGTGTCGCCATCCACGATGACGGGCGCCACGAGCCGCGCCGGAACGCGCCGGGCACCCTTGGCGGGCGCGCATGCGCGAGCGGGCAGCGTGAGCTCGAGCGCCGTGCCCTTCGGCACCTGGCGTGGAGCGGCGGCCGCTCTCTCGCTGGCGGTCGTCGTAGTGGGTGCCGGGCTCGGGGGAGTGGCGGTGCGCGGCTTCGGAGCAGCCGCGGGAGCCGGCCTGCCGGTGGTGCTCGGGGCAGGCTTGTCGGCCGTCGGTGCGTCAGGTGCGCTCGCGGGCGGCGCGGGGGCCGTAGCCACCACCTGGGGCGCGGGGGCCTCGCGGCGGAACACGCCGACCTGATTGAGCCCCGCCACCAGCCCGCTCAGCGCGGCAACGAAGCCGGTCGCCGCGGTCAGGAGACCGGGGACCGACTTCCACCAGGATGGCTTTTCTTCGTTGGCCATGAGCCCTCCGCTCGGTTCGGCTGCCCCTCAATGGCCCGGAACGGCGCCATCCTGCTGTGAGCCGGGGCACGAAACAGGAACTCGCCGGGCGTGAGGAGTACCTTCGCCCGGAAGCCGGGGCTCGGCTAGGCGGTCGTCCCGACCGGGCAGCCGGTTGCACTCGCGATTCAGCAGCACTCACGCAATTCACCCGCCTGAGGCGCCAGCCGAGTCCACCGCTTCAAGGCTTGCCAGAGGACCGAACCTTGCGGCGACGGGGCGGCTGGGGTGGAATGCCACTCCCGCCACCCCTCCATCTCTGTCAGGAGCCCTCATGCGCCGTCCAATCATATTCCGGTGTGCAGCCCTTGGCGTGGCGATCGGAGCGGTCCTGGCCGCCTGTGATGGCCAGGGCCCGAGCGGCACGACGTCGTTCTCGGTCATGCTCAAGGACGCGCCGGGCGACGTGCAGCACGCGGTAGTGACCATCAGTGAGGTGGACCTGATCGGCAGCGGCGGGGTGCAGGTGCTCGCGCAGGCGCCGACGACGGTCGACCTGCTCACGCTGGCCACGTCGGCGACCTCGCTGGTGCAAGGCGTCGAGGTGCCGTCCGGCACGTACACGCAGCTCCGCTTCAAGATCACGGGCGCCTGCCTGGCGGTGGACGATGGGAACGGGGGCAGCGCCGTGTACGCCACGAGCGGCTACGACGCCACGCCGTGCGGCGGCGCCGCGACCGGCGCGCTCAAGGCGCCGAGCTATGACGAGTCCGGGCTCAAGGTCACCATGACGGACAACGCACTCCACCTCGTCGGCCCCGAGCAGATCGTGCTGGTGGACTTTGACGTGAGCCAGAGCTTCGGGCACGAGGCGAGCGGGTGGATCATGCATCCGGTCGTGACCGGCGGCGATCTCGATGCAGCGCCGGCACAGGAGCTCGCGACACCTCTGGTCGCAGCGGCGAACTGAGGTAGTTATCCCGGGTGGCCGGCCGGCCGTGTGGGCGTCCCCGCGGCCGGCCGACCTGTTCTCGAGGTGCGATCTCGGGTGTGGTGGCGTCGAGGTGAACCGATCGATAGATTCGCGCCTGTTTCCCGACGCAGCTCCGCAGACCTTCGACTGTGCCACGCCTACGACCCACCACTGCGAGGCTTCCGTGACCACCTCTGCCCAGGCACCAACCGGCGGGCGCCCTTCCCCGGCATCCGCTGACCCATCCGCTCCAGCCCGGCCCAACCCCGAACGCATCCTGGAGGCACTGAGCGCGCACGAACGCACGGCGGCGCTCACGGCCGCGATCGAGCTCGACTTCTTCACCTCCATCGCCGCGGGCGCCGCGACTGCCGGCGAGCTGGCCGGGCGAATCGGCGCCGCGGAGCGCGGCGTACGCATCCTCGCCGACTACCTGGTGGTCGACGGATTCCTGACCAAGACCGACGGGTGCTACGGCCTCGTCCCCGAGGCGGCGGCGTTCCTCGACCGGCGGTCGCCGGCGTACCTCGGCGGCATGGCCGGGTTCCTCGGCACGCCTCGGTTCCTGCGCCGGTACGAGCGGCTGGCCGAGGCGGTCCGGCGCGGGGGCGCCGCGCCCGATGCCACGGAGGGGGCGCTGGCGCCCGGCGACGCGATGTGGGTGGAATTTGCCCGGGGCATGGCGCCGATGCAGGCGAGAGTCGCCGAGCTCACCGCGGAGGCCGTCGGCGGAGTCACGCGCGCGCTGGACATCGCCGCGGGGCATGGGCTGTTCGGGATTGCCGTCGCCCGGGCGAATCCGGCGGCCCGGATCGTGGCGCTCGATTGGGAGAACGTCCTCGCGGTCGCAGGCGAGAACGCCGAGGCGGCGGGCGTCGGGGATCGAGTGGAGCTGCTCCCGGGGAGTGCCTTCGAGGTCGACTTCGGCACCGGCTACGACCTCGTGCTCGTCACCAACTTCCTGCACCACTTCGACCGGCCGACCTGCGTGGAGCTGCTGCGGCGGGTGCGGGCGGCGCTCGCGCCCGGTGGCCGGGCCGCGATCGTGGAATTCGTGCCGGGCGAGAGCCGGGTCTCGCCGCCGATCCCGGCAGCGTTCAGCCTCAAGATGCTCGTCAGCACGCCGAGCGGGCAGGCGTATACCTACGCCGAGCACGACGCGATGTGCCGGGAGGCGGGGTTCGGCACGACCGAGCTGCGGGCGCTGGGGGCAGCACCGCAGTCGCTGGTGCTGGCGTCCGGCTGAGCGCGGTAGCGAGGCGTCAGGCGTCCGCATGCCACGCGACGCGGCGATTCTCCCGGGCGTGAGCCCGATGCATGCGAAGACGTTCGAGCTGAGCATGCCTTCGAGGTCGCCGGCTTCTCGGCGGTCAAAACCGTGCTCCCGAGCGGCAACATCGTATTCGATGGATACGGTCGCCAAATCGCGCGCGCCTCCAGGCCACTTGGCGACCGGGAGGTAGCTCGGGTAGCTTTGGCGCGCCTTCCCGAGCACAAGACCGACTCACGCCCGTCCGACCTCAGGTGAATCATGCCCGTGCGCCCGCGTGTTGCCGTGGCCGTCTGTCTGCTTGGCCTCGCGCCCGCCCTCCCGCCGCGCGCGCCAGCCCCCCGGAGCATCGGTCCGTCCGCCGACCGCATTCTCGCCAATCCGAACCGCGCCCCCGCCGGCCGGCTGCACGCGGGCGTGCTCACGCTCGACCTCGAGCTCCGCACCGGGATGTTCCGGCCGCACGCGGACGCCGGCCCCGGTGTCGAGGTGCAGGCCTTCGGTGAGCGCGGCCGAGCGCTCCAGATCCCCGGCCCGCTCGTCCGGGTGCCCCAAGGCACCATCATTCACGCCACCATACGGAATCGCCTCCGCGACTCGACGCTCGTCCTGCACGGGTTCGCCACACGTTCCGGCGCCGACGCCGACAGTATTGTGGTCCCGCCGGGCGCCACGCGGCGCGTACAGTTCGATGCCGGCCGCGCGGGCACCTACTACTACTGGGGCACGACCACGGGCCAGCGCATGGAGGACGACCGCTGGATCGACAGCCAGCTCTCGGGCGCCTTCGTCGTGGATCCGCCCGGCACGCCCCCGCCTGCCGGCGAGCGCGTGTTTGTCATGGGTCTCTGGCTCAAGGCTCCCGACAGCACGTCCGGCGACCCCGGCGGCGAGTTCATGGTGATCAACGGAAAGTCCTGGCCCGAGACCGAACGGCTGAGCTACACCGTGGGCGACACGGTCCGCTGGCGCTGGCTCAACCCCACCTCGAGCTCGCACCCGATGCACCTGCACGGCTTCTACTACGAGGTGGACAGCCGGGGAAGCGGTACGGCCGACACCGTCTATGCACCGGCCGACCGCCGTATGGTGGTAACCGAACTCATGCCGCCCGGCGGCACGATGACCGCGCGCTGGACGCCGGCGCGGCCGGGGAACTGGCTGTTCCATTGCCACTTCGCGTTCCATATCGCTGACGCGCAGCTCCTCTCCGCGAAGCCGGGAGCGGCAGGCGGGCACGACGGCGCGCACCCGACCCACCGGATGGCAGGGCTGGTACTCGGCATACACGTGGCGCCCGCGGCTCCCGCGGCGCCGGAAACGCCTGCCGCCGGCGAGCCGAGGCGGCTGCGGCTCCTCGTTCAACCGGCACGCGCGCCCGCCGACTCGGCGCATCTCATGGGTTACGCGCTTCAGGTGGGAGAGCGTGAGCCGGCGCCGGAGTCGGCGCTGGTCCCCGGGCCGGCGCTGGTGCTGGAGCGGGGACACCCGGTGCGCATTACCGTGGTGAACCGGCTGTCCGAGCCGACGGCGGTGCACTGGCACGGGATCGAGCTCATGAGCTACCCCGACGGCGTGCCGGGGTGGAGCGGGAGCGGGAACCGCCTGCTCCAGGCGATCGCGCCGGGCGACTCATTCGCGGCCGAGTTCACCCCGCCGCGTGCGGGGACGTTCATCTACCACTCGCACGCGAACGAGCTGACCCAGATCCAAGGCGGTCTGTACGGAGCGCTCGTCGTGGTGGAGCCCGGCGCGACGCTCGACACCGCGACCAACCGGCTCGTGGTCGTGGGCGGCCTGGCCCGTCACGACAGCGCGTTCGGCGTCGTGAACGGGCGGCTCGATCCTGCGCCGATGGAGCTCCTCGCGGGCCGAACGTACCGCTTCCGGCTCATCAACATCGGCGACGCCCGCACGTACTTCGCGCTGCGCCGCGCGGAGTCCGACACCTCGCTGGTGGCCTGGCGCGCGGTGGCTAAGGACGGCGCCGACCTGCCGCCGTCGCAGGCCGTGGCGCGCACCGAGCGGCTGCTCACCGGGCCGGGGGAGACCGCGGACTTCGAGTTCCGGCCGGAGGCTCCCGGGAAGCTCGCGCTCGAGCTGGACTCGCCGTTCGCGGGGTGGCGTCTGGAGGTACCGGTTACGGTGCGGCCCTGAGGAAGGGGCCCCTACAACTGCTTCCGCAGCACCCCCGCCGCGCGCTCCTGAATCCGCTCCCACAACGGCCGGCGCCGCCACGCCTCGAGCGTGATCCGGCGCGACACCGCCCGGTCCCGCGCGAATGCCGCCGCCTGGCCGGCGGCGAACTCGCGATCGTACACGTTCAGGTTGTCCTCCTGATTGAGCCGGAACGAGCGGTCGTCGAAGTTGGTCGAGCCCACCGACGCCCAGACGTCGTCCACCACCATCACCTTGGGGTGATACATCGTCGGCTGGTACTCGTAAATCGCGACCCCGGCCTCGAGCATCGGCCCCCACGTCTCCTTCGAGGCCCGGCGCACCACCTGCGCGTCGAGGACGGGGCCGGGGACGATGATCTCCACGTCCACGCCGCGGCGGCGGGCCGCGACCAGCATCTCCACGGTGGTCTCGTCGGGGACGAAGTAGGCGTTGGCGATCAGGATGCGCCGCGTCGCCGCGGCGATGGCGAGGAGGAACATCACCCGGAGATTCCCGTTGCCGCCGCGGGGCGAGCTCCAGAACACCTGGCCGAGCGCCGGGCCCCGGCGGTCGAGATCGGGGAAGTAGCCGGGCCCGTCGAGCACGACGCCACGCGTCTCGAACCAGTCGTCCATGAACGCGGCCTGGAGCTGGGCGACGACCGGCCCCTCGGCCCGGAATTGCGAGTCGCGCCAGTGCTCCTTGTCCTGGGCGTGGCCCAGCCACTGGTCGGCGATGCCCAGGCCGCCGGTGAAGCCGACGCGCCCGTCCACGATCAGCAGTTTCCGGTGGGTGCGGTGGTTGATGCGGTCGAAGTCGTAGAACCGGAGCGGCCGGTAGAGCACGACCTCGACGCCCGCCTGCCGGAGCCGCGCGATGTCGTCCTGGTCCACCTTCTGCGACCCGGCCCAGTCGATCAGGACATGCGTGTGCACACCGGCTCGGGCCCGCTCCGCGAGCGCCGCGGTGAACCGGCGGCCGATCGCGGATGACCAGTAGATGTAGCTCTCGAACGTGATGGTGCGGCGGGCCGAGCGGATGGCGTCGAGCATCGCCGGGAACACCTCGTCGCCGTTGTAGAGTGCCGTGACCCGGTTGCCGGGGAGGAAGCCGGGACCGAGCAGGCTGCCCATGGTGCGGACGAACTGGGAGTCGCCGGCGGCGTAGCGGTGGGGGATCGGCCGCTCGACCTTGCGCTCCGAGCTCCCCAGCACGACCCAGAGCACCACCGACACCAGGGCAAGGCTCGCCACCAGAATGATGTGCGAGGCGACCCACGCCCTCGTGCCTTTCAAGGCCGAGCGCTTTGCGCGCATCCACAGACTCCAGGAATGATTGTTCGCTTCTGATCTATCGCGTTCCCGGCGACTTGACCAGACCGGCCGCCCCGGAAACCTCGGGCACGACGACGGCATAGACGGGGTGGTGATCGCTGGCCCCGAGCGTCCGGCGGACCACGCCCGCCCACTCGGGCCCTGCCGGCTTCAGCCCCCGGACGAAGATCTGATCCCAGGTGAAATACGAGATCGTAGGCCCGGCATGCCTGGTGAGCCAGCGGTAGCCGTGCCGCTCGAGCAGGACGCCGATGCCGTAGCTGTTGAAGTCCCCGGCGATCACGACGGGGCCCTTGAACCGCTCGGCGTCCGCCAGGATCGCCATGACCTGGTCCTCCCGCACGCGGTCGGACCCACCGGCGGGCGTCTCGAGATGAACGCCGTACACCCGGATCGTGAGCCCCCGGACCACGACCTCCGCCGCGGTGGCGGTCCTCCGCTGGTGGCGGGTCCGGCTCTCGTGGGGCAGCAGCAGCTTCCAGCTCCGCGCGATGCGCCAGGGCGACAACACGGCGGGACCGAAGAACTTGTGCTCGGTGGGATGGATCGCGCCCGGGTAGTAGGCGTAGTCGAGGTGGAGCGCGCGGGCGATCCGGTCGGTGCCGCGGTCGTCCATCTCCTCGAGCGTGAGGATGTCGGCGCCGCGGAGACTGTCGCTCCGGAGCACCTCGATGGCGCGATCGACCCGGCGGGCGAGCTTGACGTTGAAGGTGACGATCCGGATGGGGCCGACGGCGAGGGTGTCGCGGCCGAGCAGGGCGTACTGGCCCGTGAAGGCGGGCCCCGAGGGCTCGAGCAGGTTGGTGGCGCGGGCACAGCCGGCTAGGAGCAGGGCGGCGAGCAGCGCTCCGCGGAGAGGGGTGCGCACTGTCCGAAGATAAGCGCCGGCGGCTCGTTCCCTCCCGCCGCTAGCCAGCCGCCCGCCGCCGCTGCATCTTGCAGCCTTCCCTCACAAGCGCCCGACATGCCCGAGCTCCTCAGCCGGCTCCAGATTGCGCTCGCCGACCGCTACCGGATCGATACCGAGATCGGCGCCGGCGGGATGGCGACGGTGTACCTCGCGCAGGATCTCCGGCACGACCGGAAGGTCGCGCTCAAGCTCCTCCGGCCCGAGCTCTCCGCCGTGATCGGCGCCGAGCGCTTCCTGGCGGAGATCAAGCTCACCGCGAACCTGCAGCACCCGCACATCCTGCCGCTGTTCGACTCGGGTGAGGCCGACGGGTTCCTGTTCTACGTCATGCCCTTCGTCGAAGGCGAATCGCTCCGGAGCCGGCTCACCCGCGAGAAGCAGCTCCCCGTGGCCGAGGCGGTGCGGATCGCCACCGAGGTGGCGAGCGCACTCGACTATGCGCACCGCCACGGCGTAGTCCATCGCGACATCAAGCCCGAAAACATCCTGATGCACGACGGCCGCGCGCTCGTGGCCGACTTCGGCATCGCGCTCGCCGCCAGCAAAGCCGGCGGGAGCCGGATGACCGAGACCGGCATGTCGCTCGGCACGCCGTTCTACATGAGCCCGGAGCAGGCGATGGGCGAGCGCGAGATCACCGCGCGCTCCGACGTCTACGCCCTGGGGGTGGTGCTCTACGAGATGCTTACCGGCGACCCGCCGTTCACCGGCTCGACGGCGCAGGCGGTCGTGGCCCGGGTGCTGACCGAGACGCCGCGCCCGATCCTCCCGCAGCGGCACACCATCCCGCCGGAGGTCGAGGCGGCGGTGCTGACGGCGCTCGAGAAGCTGCCGGCCGACCGGTTCGCGTCCGCGGCGGAATTCGCCGAGGCGCTGGCGGGCCGGCGCACGGTGCCGGTGGCGCGCCCGGCGGCCGCGACGGGCGCGGTGGCCGGCGCCACGCCACGCGCGAAGCTCCGGCTGGACCGGGTCAAGCTCGGGCTGTTCGCCGCGCTGGTGCTCGCCGCCGGCGCCGCGGCGTGGGGCTGGCTCCGCCCGGGCCCCCAGCCGGTGGTCAACCGGTTCAGCCTCTACCTCCCGCCGGCGGAGGCGCTGGCACCGGTGAATCAGTCCGGCAATCGGATCGCCATCTCGCCCGACGGCAACCGCCTGGTCTACGTCGGCCCGGCGTCGGGCGGCACGCAGCTCTGGCTCCGGGATCACGACCAGCTCGGCTCCTCGCCGATCCCGGGGACCGAGGGCGCGGCCACACCGTTCTTCTCGCCCGACGGGCGGGAGCTCGGGTTCCTCGTCGGGGGCTCCAAGCTCCGGGCCGTGTCACTCGACGGGGGCCCCACGCAGACGCTCTCGGACAGCATCAATTCCACGGGCGCCGACTGGGGTCCTGACGGCTACATCTACTTCGAGGTAGACTCGGGCATCGCGCGCATGCGCGCCACGGGCGGGCCGACCGAGCTGCTGTACAACTTCTTTGCCCACAAGGAGTCGGGGGCGGAATGGCCGGTGGTGCTGCCCCACGGCAAGGGCCTGCTCTTCCGTACCCGGCGGCCGAACCAGGCGGTCGGCGACTTCCAGATCGTGGCCATGGCGCTCCCCCACGGGGCGCCGCACGTGCTGATGCGCGGCGTGTACGCCCGGTATTCGCCGACCGGGCACCTGCTGGTGGTCACCGGGGACGGC
>JAICLE010000011.1 GCA_025927545.1 Gemmatimonadales bacterium | reverse complement strand
CGAACGGCTGCTGTCCCACGACCGCGCCGGTGGGCTTGTCGTTGATGTAGAAATTGCCGGCCGAGTGCCGGAGCGCCCGATCGGCCTGGGTCAGGGCGGCGCGGTCCCGCGCGAACACGGCGCCGGTCAGCGCATAGGGGCTGGTCCGGTCCACCAGCCCGAGCGTTTCGGTCCACCTGGCCGCGGGGTACACGTGCACCGTCAGGACCGGTCCGAAGATCTCTTCGCACATGAGCCGGTAAGCGGGATCTTCCGCCTCGAGCAGCGTCGGCTGCACGAAGTAGCCGACGCTGTCGTCCGTCCCGCCGCCCGCCAGCACCCGCACACCGGGATCGCGTTTGGCCCGCTCCAGATGCTCCCGCAGCCGCGCGAACGCACGAGCATCGATGACGGCCCCCATGAAGTTCCGGAAGTCGGCCACGTCGCCCATGCGGATGTCCTCGATCATCCCCACCACCCGGTCACGCACCGCGGGCCAGAGCGTATCGGGGATGTACGCTCGGGACGCGGCGCTGCACTTCTGGCCCTGGTACTCGTACGCCCCGCGCACCATCCCCACCGCCAGCGCGTCCACGTCGGCGCTCGCGTGGGCCAGGATGAAGTCCTTGCCGCCCGTCTCGCCCACGATCCGCGGATAGCTGCGGTAGTGCTCGAGATTTTCGCCGATCGTCCGCCACAGGCTCCGGAACACCCCGGTCGAGCCGGTGAAGTGAATGCCGGCGAATTCGGGGTGCGCGAGCAGCCGCCGGCTCACCTCGATCGGCTCGCCGGGGAGGAAGTTGATGACGCCCGGCGGGAGCCCCGCCTCCTCGAGCAGACGATAGAACTGCCAGTTGCTCAGCGCGGCCGTGTGCGCGGGCTTCCACACGACCGTGTTGCCCATCAGCGCCGGCGCAGTAGGCAGGTTGCCGCCGATGGCGGTGAAGTTGAACGGCGTGATGGCGTAGACGAACCCTTCCAGCGAACGGTGGTCCAGCCGGTTCCACGCCCCCGGCGAGGAGTCGGGCTGCTCCGAATAGATCCGCTCGGCGTAGTACACGTTGAATCGGAGGAAGTCGATCAGTTCGCAGGCGCTGTCGATCTCCGCCTGATAGGCCGTCTTGCTCTGGCCCAGCATGGTGGCCGCGTTGAGCCGCTGCCGCCACGCGCCGGCCAGCATGTCGGCCGCCTTGAGGAACACCGCCGCGCGATCCTCGAATCGCCAGTTGCCCCAGTCGCGCTGGGCCTCGACGGCGGAGGTCACGGCGGCGTCGATCGTGGCGCCATCGGCCTGGTGCAGCGTGGCCAGTACCCGCCCGTGACAGTGCGGGGAAATGACGTTCTGGGTGACACCGCTCCGGATCTGCCGCCCCCCGACCACGGCCGGGATCTCGGCCCGCTCGCTCCCGACCGCGGTGAGCGCACCCTTGAGCGCGCCCCGCTCGGCGGTGCCGGGCGCGTAGCTCAGGACCGGCTCGTTGTGGGGGTGGGGGATGTTGGGGACACCACTCATGAGGACGTCCGGCTGGGGGAGGGCGGAAAGATAGCCAAGGGGAAGCCGCGCGCGCATGAGGCTCGACCCAGACCCTCAAGCCGGGCTTTACCCTGCACCGGTGTCGCAGTAATGGCCAAGGTTGTTGCTCACGCGACCGGCCGGACGAGCATGCCTCTCGTGCTCCATCGCCCGACATTTACCTGCAGCAAGCCGCTTGCATGCAAGGACATCATCCAGAGGCGGATTCGGCCGGTCCTGGTCGCCACGGGTGACTGAGCGTCGTGCGTACCAGCGGGCCAGAGCGTCAGAACGCCGCCGACCAGCCCAGCCCAGCGCCTGCTGGTCCGACGATGATGGACGGAGATCTCAGGTGAAAAATCCGCCACCGTCCCGACGCCAGCTTCGCCGAGGTGATCCCCACCAGCGCCCCGGCAGTCACGTCCGTCAGCCAATGCCGGTTGTCGTTGATCCTGGACCAGGCCACGGCCGTCGCCATGCCGTAGAGCCCGACGCTCGCCCAGGGACGGTGGATGTCGTCGGACAGGGAGGTGGCCAGCGCGAACGCCATGGCGGAGTGGCCGGATGGCATCGCCGCCTGGCCGGAGAACGGGGCGTAGCCGTCCGCGTCCAGACTCTGCTCCGGCCGGGGGCGGCCCAGGAAGACCTTGCCGACTTCCACGGTCGCGCCGGCCAGCAGGATGGAGGCCCCCAGACGACCGCCCATCCGGGCGATATCCGGTCGCTGAGCCAGCAGCCCGACTCCCACCAGCCCCAGCGTGAGGGTGCCGTACGCCTCGGGTTGGCCGAAATGCCGCACGACGCTGGCGACGTTGTCCGCCCCGGTCCCGCTGTTGTCCCGGGCATAGCGCTGCACCGGATGATCGAGGAGCATGAGCGCCGACAGCCCACCAACCGCGATGGCGCCATGCCACCACCGGATCACCGGTTGCGGACGAGCTGTCCCGGAGCTGGCTGTCGTGTCGAGCGCCTGCGCGGCGGCGGTCCTCGGCCCTGCCGCCGCGAGCAGGGCGACGAACAGCAGCGTTGATCGCATCCAGCGTCCTCCCTGGTTACCTTCGGTCGAACGATTTCCGCGATTTCAGCCCGGGAGATCCAGATGAAGCGACGCTTCGGGATGTGGCTGGCGGTGCTGGCGCTCGCCTCCTGCCGCTCGTACGACTACGAATCCCCGCTCACGTCACAGGCCGGCCTCGTGCCGCCGGACCAGTTTGCCCGCTATGGCCGGGAGCAGGCGGAGGCCGTGGCCATCGGCCGCGAGCTGGCGCGACAGGCCGACTCGGCGGTGGCGTACGCGCGGGCCTTCCCCGACGTCGCCGACGTCCATGCCGACCCGCTCGGCCACCGGCTCACCGTCCAGTTCAAGAGCGGCTGGCGGGCCGGCGTGGCGCCGATCGCCGACGGAAAGCGTGGAGCGGAGACACCGGGCGTCGCCGTACCGGCGGCTGCCCGCTGAAGCAACGCCCTTGGTCGGGCTGCTCACCGTCACCTCAGCAATATATCCGAGTAGCCCGGAGTTCCGCCGTGGCCGGCTCTCCCGTCTGCTGTCAGCTCACTACCACCCTGCCGGATCGCGACGCCGCTGAGCGGCTGGGCGCGACCCTGGTCGAGGAGCGGTGGGCCGCCTGCGCGCAGGTCGTCGGCCCGCTGGAGAGCACGTATCGCTGGCAGGGTGAGGTCGAGCGGGCAACGGAGTGGTACTGCCATCTGAAGACCACGCTCGCGCGCGCACCCGGCGCCCGGGCCCGCATCCGCGAGTTGCATCCCTACGAGTTACCCGAGATCGTCGCCGTGCCGTTCGTGGAGGGCGACCCGGACTACTTCCGCTGGATCGAGGCTTCGGTGGGCGACGGCACCTCCTGACCGCCGGGCTTGCCGAGCCGGGCCAGCAGCTCGGCGATCTCGGGCAGCGGCAGCACCCAACCAGCCCCGCCCCGCTGGACCGCGGCCCGCGGCATCCCGTAAACCACGCAGCTCGATTCGCTCTCCGCGATCGTCACCCCCCCGCCGGCACGGATCGTCGTCATCCCATCGGCGCCGTCCTCCCCCATCCCGGTCAGCAGAATCCCGAGTACCCTGCCGGGCCGTGAGCGCGCGGCGCTGCGCATCGTCACGTCCACGCTCGGAATGTGCTTGGCATCGCTGGGCTCGACCGTCAGCACGACCGCCAGGTTGGGCGAGACGCGCAGATGCTGCCCCGCCGGCGCGATGAGGGCCATGCCGCGGACGAGTCGCGTGCCGTCCTCCGCCTCCGCCACGCGCACCCGGCTCAGCGAGGCGAGCCTCTGCGCGAACGGTCCCGTAAACCCCACCGGCATGTGCTGCACGATCACCAGCGGGATCGGGAACGTGGCCGGCAGCGCCTGCAGGATGCGCTGCACCGCCGCCGGGCCACCGGTGGACGCGCCGATCACGCAGAGCTCGCATCGCCCAAGCTCCGCCGCCGTCGGGCCCGGCGGAACGACCGGCGGCACCCTCGCGGCCCGCCGGCCGGGACCGCGCTCCGGCGCGAGCGCGCGGAGTCGGTCCACCACCTCGCGCCGGAGATACTCCAGGTCCATCACGTTGAACGTGGTCTTGTCGATGAAGTCCACCGCCCCCGCCGCGAGCGCCGCCACCGTCGCGTCGGCACCATTGCGCGTGTGGGCGGAGAGCATCAGCACCTTGAGCGACGGCTTCCAGCGCAGCAGGGCCGGTAGCACCTGCAGCCCGTCCATACCAGGCATCTCTACATCGAGCGTCACCAGATCGGGATCGGCGGCCGGGATCCGGGCGAGCGCCTCGGCACCGCCGGCAGCCTCCCCGACCACCTGGAACGCCGGCTCGAGCGCCAGCACCCGGGTCAGCGCCCGCCGCACGAACGCGGAGTCGTCCACCAGGAACACGCGGGTCACGCCGCCTCCAGCTTCCGGTAGACGACGGCACCGCCCAGCATCGCGGGCGCGAAGGAGGTCTTGCGGTCGAGCAACGATTCGGAATGCCCCAGGAACAGGTAGCCGCCGGGCGCCAGGCTCCGCGCGAACAGGCCGATGGCCGCCGCGAACGCGTCCTCGCTGAAATAGATGAGCAGATTGCGGCACAGAATGGCATCGTAGATGGCCCAGCCGAGCGCGCCGTTGGGTGCCAGCAGGTTGGAGGGAAAGCAGCGCACCTTTTCCCGGTACTTCTGCTTCAGCCGGAACCCGCCCGCTTCCTGGGTGAAGTAACGCCGCCGCGCCTCGGCGTCGCACGCGCGGAGCGAGCTCTCCGCGTAGAGCGCCTCGTGCGCCCGGGCGATGCGCTCCGGGTTGAGATCGCACGCGTCGATCTCCCACGACATGCCTGCCAGCGGCAGCCCGGCGTTGTGCAGCGCGATCGAGAGCGAGTACGGCTCCTCGCCCGAGGAGCAGCCGGCCGACAGCAGGCGCAGCGGGCGGTCCCGGAGCAGGGCGCGCCGCTCGGGGATCACGTGATGGATCAGCAGGTCGAACTGGTGCGTCTCGCGGAAGAAATAGGTCTCGTTGTTCGTCACCATCGCCGGCAGCCGGGCGAACTCGGCCTCGCGGTCGGGATGGAAACGGAGATAGTGGTAATAGTCGCGGAGCGTGGTGAGGCGAAGCTCGCGCAGCCGGGGCCGGAGCCGCGACTCCAGGATCTCCATCCGGATGCCGTTGAACATCAGCCCGAACCGCTCCTGGATGAGGTCCGTGAGGAGCTTGAGCTCGGCCTGATCGAACCCGGTCACGCCGGGATCCGGATCGCCTCGGGCTGCAGCCGCTCGAGCGCGGCGCGGGCGGTGGCGGCGACGACCGGCTCCACGTCGCGCGCGAGCGCCAGGAGCACCTGCCGGGTGACGGGGCGGGCCAGGCGGCCCAGCCCCCGGGCCACCTCGTTGCGGATGTTCCAGTCGGCATCTTCTGCGAGCGGCAGGAGCACCGGCAGCTCGTGCTCCTCTGCCAGGTCGGCGAGCCCCTGGGCGGCCATGCGCCGCATCTCGACTTCCGAGTCGCCGAGGCGCTCACGGAGGAAGGTGCCGATCCACGGCGGCGCGATCCGGATCAGGGCCGCGACGATCTGGAGCTGTTCGTGGGGCGCGCACTGGGGAAGGAGATCGCGCAGCCGGGTGGCCCCCGCCTGGGCTCGGCACTGCCCCAGCGCCCGGATTACGTGGAAGCGAAGCGAGTCGCTCGTTCCCAGCATCGCGACGAGCACCGCCACCGACTTCTCGCCGCCGCGCGCCACCATCAGCTCCAGCGCGTCCACCTGGGTCGCCTGGTCGCGGTCGGCGAGCGCGCGGAGCAGCAGCACGTCGGCGCGGGCCCCCGTCACCCGCGCCGCGGCCCGGAGCCCGGCCCGGCGGAC
Organism: Gemmatimonadales bacterium; assembly: GCA_025927545.1. Lineage (GTDB taxonomy): Bacteria > Gemmatimonadota > Gemmatimonadetes > Gemmatimonadales > GWC2-71-9 > CAVVWJ01. The sequence goes on along the minus strand of JAICLE010000011.1, from coordinate 48,552 downwards.
CGCCGGCCGGCGGTCCTCGGCGAGCTGCAGCACCCGCGGCTCGAAGGCGGGGACGGGGCAGGTCGATAGCACCTCCAGGGCAAGCATCAGCACAGTCTCGTCCGCGTCGGCCCGGAGGCAGCTCTCGAGATCCGTCAGTGCGTCGGCGGAGAGCCGGCCAAGGGCCTGGGCGGCGGCCGCCTGCTCGGCCCGGTCCCCGCGGCGGAGCCGCTCGACCAGAAGCGGCGCCGTCGAGTCGAGCTCGAGCCGGCCCATCGCGTAGCACGCGGCGGCGCGCACGCGCGAGTGCGTGTCCTCCAGATGCTCGTACAGCTCGGGCAGCTCGTGCTCCTCGAACCGCGCCGCGCGGAGCACTCCGCCGCGGACGTCGGGGTCCGGATGCCCCAGCAGCCGGGGGCGGTGCGCGGCAAGCGCGTCGGGAAACCGGTGGAACACTCCTTCGAGCCAGATGGCGTCCGCATCGGTCGCGAGCCGCGCGAGCAGGTCCGGCTCGAGCGCCTCGATGCCTGCCGCCACGGCCAGCGTGGCGGCGGCCCGCTGCAGGCTGTCACCCTCACCGTCCATGTCGCCCGCCGCGGGCAGGGCGGCGAGCGCCTGGGCGAGATACGCGACGAACTCGGCCGACGCCGCCAGCTCCGGTCCGGCCCGCGCCAGGAGCGGCACCGGGTCGGGGTGAAAATCGATCACGACGGCAACGGCGAGCAGCAGCGGGTCACGGAGCGCCCGCTCGCGGACGGCCGGCAGCACGCGCAGCAGCGGCTCCAGCGACTCGGGCGCCGCGATGGTGCGGAGCGCCTGCACCGCCGGCTCGGCCAGCACGGAGTCGGGCACCAGCGCCAGGAGCGGGGTCACCGCCTCCGCGGCGCCGATCGCGCCGAGGGCATTGATCGCGGCGAGCTGCAGCCAGAGCTCGCCCTCGACCAGCTTGAGCAGCGCGGGCACCGCCTCGCGGGTACGGAGCTGGCCCACGGCCTCGATCGCCGACTGGGCCACGTTGGGATCGGCGTGGTGCAGCAGCGGCAGGATGGAGCGGCCCGCGGGCGGATAGCCGATCCGGGCCAGGCTCTGGAGCGCGAACATCACCAGCTCGGGGTCGGACGCGCCCAGCATTACCGTCAGGTGCGGCACCGCGTACGGCCCCTGCCGCTCGAGCGCGCTCAGGCCGGCGTTCCGGCGCACCGCGTGCTCGCCGTCGGCAACGAGGGCGCCGAGCACTGCCGGCTCGACATACCGGGCGGCCAGGCGGATGGCGCGATCGCGGACGGTGAGCGCTTCATCCTCGAGCGCGAGGAGGATGGCGCCCTCGCGCTCGGGCCCGCGTGCCGCCGCGTCGAGGGCGGCCAGTCGCTCGGCTGGAGTGCTCATCGGGGCCTCAGACCTGGAAGACGGCGACGCGCTGGCGGAGCGCGTCGGACTCGCCGGCGAGACTCTTGGCGGCGCCGGTCATCTGCTCCACCGCCACCAGGTTCTGCCGCGACACGACCGCGATCGCCTCCACCGCCTTGACCACCATCTCGCCGCCGCGGCGCTGTTCGGTGACGGCCTCCGACATCTGGTGGGTGAGCTGGTTCATCTTCTGCGCGGCGGCGCTGATCTCCTGCGCCCCGGCCGCGTTCTCGTTGATGGAGCCCGCAATGTGGCGCGCGAGCGTGGCCATCTCGCCCACGGTGCCGAGCACGGCGCGGGCGTCGGCGGCCTGGGCATCGGCGGCCCGGGCCGCGTCGGCCACGAGCGTCGAGGTCTTGCCGATGGACTCGACGATGCCCGTCAGCACGTGGCCCATCAGGCCCACCGCGTGGTGAGTGTCCTTCTGCACGGTCTCGATGACCGTCCCGATCTCCTGCGTGGCCTGCACGGAGCGCTCGGCCAGCCGGCGCACCTCGTCCGCCACCACTGCAAACCCCTTCCCCGCCTCGCCCGCGCGCGCGGCCTCGATGGCGGCGTTGAGCGCGAGCAGGTTGGTCTGGTCGGCAATCCCCTCGATGACCTTCACGATCTTCCCGATCTCGTCCGAGCGCTCGCCGATGGAGCCGATCGCCTCCTGGAGTCGTTCGCCATTCCGGCGCGTGTCCTCGACCGACTGCTGGCTCACCTCGTCCACCTGGTGCACCCGCGCGGCGATGGCGCCGACGTTCTCGATCATGGTGGTGAGCGTGCCGGTCGCGCGCTCGACCGCGCCGAGGAGCACCTCGCCGTTCTGCGCGGTGTGCGCCAGCGTGGCGCTCATCTCCTGGATCGAGGCCGAAGTCTGGTCCACGTTGGCGGCCAGGGCCTCGGCGCTCCGGGCCAGGTGCTGCATCTGGGAGGCGATCTCGACCATGGTCGAGGAGGTCTCCTCGGTCGAGCTGCTCTGCATCTCCGCGCCCTTGGCCATCTGGGTCGAGCTCGCCGAGATCTCCTCCGCCGACGCCGCCACGGTCCGCGAGGACACCGCGATCTGCCCCGCGATGTCGCGCAGGTTCTTCACCATCTGCCGCATCGAGTGCTCGAGCCAGCCGATCTCGTCGCGTGACTGGCTCCGGATGTCGGCGGTCAGATTGCCCTTCGACACCTGCTCGGCGAGCACGCCGAGGCTGGTGAGCGGGTCGGCGATGAGCCGCGCGAGCGCGAGCGCCAGCACCAGGCCCAGGCCGATGGTGATTCCCAGCAGGATCAGGATCGCCGTCCGCGAGTCGCGGACAATCTGGTCGGCCGCCGCGAAATCACCCGCGCTGAGCTCGCCCATCCGGCCGATGGCGTCCATGGCGCGCCAGCCGAGGAGGGCGGTGAGTCCCAGCACCACCGCGAAGCCGGTGAGGATCTTCCGGCGGATCGTCCAGTCCTTGATGATCTGCGCAAAGCGGGTCATGTGGTCCACCCATCGTGAGAGCTACTCGGTCGGCAGCAGTGCCTTCTCGAGGTCGAGCAGGATGATCAGCCGGGACTGCCAGCGCGCCACGCCCCGGAGGTAATCGACGTCGGCCGAGATGACTTCCTCCGGCGCCGGGACCACGCTCGCCTCGGGCACCTTCGTCACCTGCCGCACCGCGTCCACCAGGAGGCCGAGCACGCGGCCACGGACCTCGACCACGACCACGCGCGAACGCGGCGTCAGGTCGGCCGGCGGGAGCCCCAGGCGCGAGCGGAGCTCGACCACGGCCAGGATGCGGCCGCGGAGGTTGGCGACTCCGCGGACGTGCGCGGGCGCCTGAGGCACCCGGGTGATGTCGGATACGCGGATCACTTCCCGCACCTGCGTCACCGGAACGCCGAATTCCTCGCGCTCGAGCACGAAGGTGAGCAGATGCAGCTCGGGGCCGGGCGCCGAGGCCGTGTCCGCGACGGCGCGTGCCTCCATGGCGTCGGCGAAGCCGAGCAGCGGCGCCCGGATCTGGCGTTCCTCAACCGGCACGGCGCCCTCCCTCGAGAATGCGGACGGAATCCAGAATGCAGGCCACCCGGCCGTCGCCCAGGATCGTCGTCCCGGAGACCACGTCGGGCCGGCCCAGCGCGGGATCGAGCCCCTTGACCACGATGTCCTGGTGGCCCACCAGGCGATCCACCAGGAGCGCCTGGCGCTTGCCCCCCGCGGCCATCACCACGTAGAACCGGCGCGGCGCACGGTCCGCGGCCGCGGTGCCGAGCACCGCGCCTCCGTCTGCCACGTGGATGAGGTCGCCCCGCCACTGCGCCACGCCGCGATGGTTGATTTCGCGGATCGCGTCCGGCTCCGCCCGCACCGTCTCGGCCACGTGTGCCATCGGCAAGGCGAAGCGCTCGTGGTCGATCTCGACGATGAGGGAGCGGATGATCGCGAGCGTGACCGGCAGGCTCAGCGTGAATGCCGTGCCCTTCCCCGGCTCCGTCTCCACGTCGATCGTGCCACCAAGAGCGTGAATCGCGCCAGCCACCACGTCCAGGCCGACGCCCCGCCCCGCGAGCCGGGACACCTGCTCCGCGGTGGAGAGGCCGGGCAGGAAGATCAGGCTTCTGAGCGGTACGACCTCGTCGTCGCGCAGCTCCTGGCCCAGCGCCTCGGCCTTCTTGCGGATCGCCTTCTCGTCCAGGCCACGGCCGTCGTCCGCCACCCTGATCACCACCCGGCCGGCGTGCGGTGCCGCATCGAGCCGGATGGTTCCCTCCTCCGGCTTGCCGGCGAGGCTCCGGGCGTCCGGCGGCTCCATCCCGTGCACGATCGCGTTGGTCACCAGGTGCAGCAGCGGCTCGCTCAGACGGTCCAGCACCGCCTTGTCGAGCGGCGTCTCCCCTCCCGACTGCAGCAGCCGCACGCGCTTGCCCTCGGCCTCCGCGGTGTCGCGCAGCATGCGCGGAAATCGGCCGAACACCGACGCGATCGGAAGCAGGCGGGTCTCCATCAGGGTCGACTCGAGCCGCTTGAGCGTCTTCTCGAGCGCGAGGATGGTCTGGTCCAGCCGGTCGAGCTCCTCGCACGCGCCGCTCCGCCGTGCCAGCCTGCGGTAGGCCTCGGCCAACGCCGAGTGCTGGATCAGCCCCTCGCCCAGTACCTCGAGCAGCGCGTCGAGCCGCCGGAAGTCCACCCGGACCACGCTGTCGGTCTTGTCGGCGCCGCCCCCGCCGCGCCGGTCCGTCCGGCGCCGCTCGGATTGCGTGTCCGCCGCCGGCGGCCCCTCGCCCTGCATCCACTGGCGCACGCGCTCGACGTATCGCGCCGCCGGCCCGGGATCAAGCTCGGGCGAGGCCTGTCGCACCAAGTCGACCAGCAGGCCGCCGCCCGTGATCAGCAACGCCGCCGCGGGATCGGTCCGCCGCTCCGAGCTCCGCCGGAGGAGGCCGCACGCGTCTTCCAGTGCGTGCGCGGTCTCCTGCGCCGGCGTGAGGCCCATCATGGCCGAGTTCCCCTTGACGGTATGCAGGCGGCCCGGCAGCGAGCCGAGCAGTTCGTCGGCCGGATCGCCTGCGCGCCACCGCCGCTCCAGCTCCACGAACGTGTCCGCCACCTGCTCGGCCAGCGGCAGGCACTCGAGGACATAATCCTGGAGCAGCTCGCCGAACGGATTCTCGTCGCCCACGCTCACGTCACGCGATCGGCTCGGCCTTCGCCAGCGCCCGCATCACCAGGTGCTCGACGTCGGCGGGCTGGAACGGCTTCCGGAGATACTCCCACGCGCCGGCACTCCGGCCGCGGGCCTCGTCCTCGGCGCTCCCCTCGGTGGTGACGAGCACGATGGGGATGTGCGGATGCAGCCCCTCGGCACGGCGGCGCTCCAGCACCTCCAGCCCGTTCATCTCCGGCATGTTGAGATCGAGCAGCACCAGCGTGAGCTCGGGGTGCGCCGCCAGCAGCCCGTACCCTTCTCGCCCGTTCGTGGCGTAATGCACCGTGCTCCCCGCCAGCGCACCGCGCGAAAAGATCAGCCGGTACATCTGGTGGTGCAGCTTCGAGTCGTCGATCACGAGAAAGGAGTGTGGCATGCGTTACCCGATGGGAGGGTCCAGGAGGTGCTGCACCGTCGCGCGCAGTCGCTGCGGCGTCCACGGCTTCCTGACGACGGCCGCGACGCCAAGCGCCGTCGCGTCACGCATCAGCTCGGAGTCCGGCGCCTCCGCCGTCGTCAGAACGATGGGAGTCGCGCCGTGCACCGGATGTCGCCGCAATGCGCGGATGAACTCGACCCCGTTCATGTCCGGCATCCGGAGGTCGAGCAGAACCACGTCGAATGGCGCGCTGGTGCCGGCCAGCAGCTCCATCGCGTGCCGGCCGTCCTCTGCCTGCCGCAATTCATTGAACTGATTCGGGAATGCCAGCCCGAACATCTTCCGCAGCAGGGGTGAGTCCTCGACTACGAGGAGCCGCATCGGCCTCTATTCCACGCTGAGCGCGACGACGATGTCCGGGGAGTGCACGCCCATGTGCAAGAGGCAGACCCGCCGGGAAGGCGGCACGTAACTTCGGCTCGTGTGATGGGTTAGAGGAACTGCGAGACGGAAGGACCCGAAGCACTCAGGCGCCTTGTTCCACCTTTTCGGAGATCTGCAAGGTCCGGCCGGCGCAGCGTCCGCTCACTCCACAACTATCCGCGCGGGGTGAACGATGCGGCCGTCGCGGTCCCGTGCGGCAGCGTCGAGTGAATCCCGGTCCCAGACGACCACCGTTACCGCGAGGCGGGAGGCGGCGAAGGTTTTGAGGTCCTGGGGAGAGAGACGTCGCTCCTTGACGGGCAGGTTGCGGAGATCGGCGTGATAGGGATGGGTGTGGAAGGTGCCGACCAGGTCGGGCACGGTGTCGCAGCTCCCGGCCACCGCGAGCTGCAACTGCTTCATGTCACTTGCCGGGACCCAGTGATCGATCCGCAGGGTCTCGCCATCGGCGCGCCCCTGCAGGCAGCCGAGGTACTCCCGTTGCGTCGGGCGGACCGTGCCCAGCATTCGCTCCATGGTGTTGAGGTCCGCGAGCTCATCCCAGTGCTCGTTCGACCGCGCGAACACGGCGTTCATCGAGTCCCGCACCGCGCGCGACAGGATGATGGCGGGTGGCTCGACGATCCCGGCATCGGACAGGCCGGCGCGCCAGGAAAGGAGCAGCGACGCGGCGAGGAGCGCGCGCACGACGGCCATGGATGGACTCCTCGGTGGGGGCGCAGGAAGTCTAGCGCGGCCGATCGGTGGCGAGCCGCGACCGGATGCGGTCGCGCAGACGGGTGGGAGCGTGACACGGAGCGGCGAGGCTCCGGACGACAACTGCCAGGAATGCGCCGTCACATCGGCAGCGCGGGAGGCAGGTGGGACAGCCGGCGAGGTGCCGCCCGACCGCGGCGGCCTCTTTCGCCGCAAGCTCCCCGTCAAGATATTCCCAGAGTCGATCGACGACCTCTGGACAATCCATTCGCATCCTCCCATGCCAGGCCGCGGCCGAAGCTGGCCGCCTGTACGCTCTGGTGAACAGCGCACCTTGTCCGGAGGTTCCTTCCCGCATGAACCCGCGAACCCGGAACATCACCATCCTGCTGGTCCTGGCATTCGTCGCGTTCCTCCTCTGGTCCACGCTGTCGAGCCAGCACGTGGAGTGCGCGGTAGCAGTCGAGTTTGACGGGCGGCAGGGTACCGGCACAGCGTCGGGCGCCACGGCAGAGGCGGCGGAACGCGAGGCGCAGACCGCGGCGTGTGGGCCGCTCGCCGGCTCGATGAACGACCGCATCGCCTGCGGCCGGGTCCCGCCGGTCAGCCGCCGCTGTCGAACGCTGTGAGCGCCCGCGCTCCGACGGACGCGCCGCGACTCCGCTTTCCCCACCCGCTGACCCTCCTCGTTCTCTGCGTGGCTGCGGCCGCCGTCCTCACCTGGCTGCTGCCCGCCGGGCAGTACGAGACCCGCGACGATCCCGCCGCCGGGCGACAGGTGGTCGTCGCCGGGACATATCACACAGTGGCTCCGAGCCCGGTGGACGGCTTCGACGCCCTGGTCGCGATTCCCAAGGGGATGAGCGACGCGGCCTCCGTCATTTTCTACGTCTTCCTCGTAGGCGGGGCATTCGCCGTGGTAGAGCGGACCGGCGCGCTGGGCGAGCTGGTGAGCTGGCTCGTCCGCCGGCTGGAGGGTCGGGGGCTCTGGGTCATTCCCATCGTCGGCTTCGTGTTCGGCTGGGGCGGGATTCTGATTCAGATGCAGGAGGAGCTGATCGCGTTCGTTCCCGTACTCCTGCTCCTCACCCGCCGGCTCGGCTTCAACGCGCTCACCGGTGTGGCCATGAGCCTGGGCGTCGCCGCGGTCGGCGCGTCGTTCAGCCCCATCAACCCGTTCCAGGTGGGGATCGCCCAGAAGGTGGCGGGCGTGAGTCTCTTGAGCGGATGGGAGTTCCGCTCCGTGTTTCTCGCGCTCGCCTGGCTGGTGTGGACCGCGGGCACGATGCGCTTCGCGCAGCGGACGCGTGTCGCGCCCGAGCCCCCCGAGCCTTCGGACGGCGGGGCGCCGTCGGCCGGCTGGCGGCAGACGGTGGTGCTCGGGATCGTGGTCGTCACCTTCATCGCCTTCGTCGTGGGGGTGACGGGCTATGGCTGGGACTTCGACCAGCTCTCGGCGCTCTTCTTCCTGATGGGCGTGGCAGCGGGGCTGGTCGGGGGACTCGGCGTGGGCGGCACCGCCGAGGGCTACGTGGAAGGGTTCCGCTCGATGGCGTTTGCCGGTCTCCTGATCGGGTTCGCTCGCGGGATCTATGTGGTCCTCGACGAAGGGCATATCGTGGACACGATCGTCCACGGCCTCTTCACGCCGATTGCCGCCCTGCCCACCACGTTCTCGGCCCTGGGGATGATGGTGGTCCACTCGCTGGTGCACCTGCCGGTGCCGAGCACGAGCGGCCAGGCGGTGCTCACGATGCCACTGCTGGTCCCGCTCTCCGACCTGATCGGCCTGTCCCGGCAGGTAACGGTGCTGGCATACCAGTACGGCGCAGGGCTATGCGAACTCGTCACCCCGACGAACGGCGCCCTCATGGCCATGCTGGCCGCAAGCGGCGTTCGCTACGAGGAGTGGGTCCGATTTCTGGCGCCGGTCCTGGGTGCGCTGGCCGCGCTGGCCGCCGTGGCGATCGGCTTGGCGGTGGCAATGGGTCTGCGGTGAGCGGAGCTCAGGCTGTCGGCACGCCGGTCAGGGTCTCCAGCGTCTTGAGGTCGGCCACGCCGACGTGACGTCCCCGCTCCGTGCCGTCCTGGAACACGATGAGCGTCGGGATGCCGCGAATGGCGAACCGGGTGGCCACCTTCGGATTCACCTCCGTGTCCAGCTTGAGCACCAGGACGGCGCCTGCGTGCCGCGCGGCGAACTCGTCGAGCATCGGGGCCATCATGTGGCAGGGCCCGCACCAGTCCGCGTAGAAGTCCACCAGCACGGGCACGCTGGTGCCTTGGAGGGACTGGTCGAAGTCGGCCTCGCTGGCCTTGATCGGCCGGTCGAGCAGAATGGGCCGCCGGCACTTCGCGCAGCGGGGGCCCTGTGACAGCTTCCCGAGATCGATCCGGTTCGGGGTCGAGCACACGGCACAACGTACCACCGCTCGCCGTGGGGGCGCCGTCGGTCCGGTTGCGGGCTGGGACATCTTCCCTCCCTTGCTTACGCGGGCGGCTGTTCGCCCGTCTAGGTGCAACCTAGATGGGCGGTCGCCGAGGGCAAGCGTGGACCGGCGTGATGACGTTCACAGACGGGAACGGGCCGGATGGCATTACTGTTGCAAAGTAGCGCGGGGCAATCAACCGGAAAGCAGGTGGCCACATGAGCGAGCTCACGATTCGAGAGATGGGACAGGACGAGGATTTTTCGGCCTGGTTCTCTGAGCTGCTCGAGCAGGAGGACGGGCCCACCGGCGCCGGCGGCCCGCTGGACGAACACTACCTCATTCTCAGCAACGAGATCGGTGACTGGATCGGCGGCCTGCGCTACTGGCTGCGCGGCGGGGTGGCCCACCTGGTGGACGTGGTGGTCCTGCCGCAGGAGCGGCATCGGGGCCACGCCCATCGGCTGATGGCCGCCTTCGAGGAGCGCGCGGCGGAGGCCGGGGGGCACGTGGCCGAGTTCTGGACCGACGACCAACGCTCGGAAGGGCTGCTCGCCGCCCTCGGATGGCGTCGTATCTTCCAGCGGGAAGATTACATAGGGCACCGGTCCTGGGCGCTCATGGAGAAGCGGATCGTCCCATCGGAGTGAGAGCGGCGAAATTGGCGCAGGTGCGACCGGCCACTGTATGTTTCAGTGGCCGGTCGTCTTATCGTGCGGGGTTGCCGCAGATTCACCCAAGGGGATTCGGGAATATCATGGGAACTGCCACCGAGCCGGAGCCCGAGCTCGCCCACAAGATCGAGGTGCTCAGGGACCTCGAGGAGCCCGTGCGAGAGCTCCGGGAGAACCACGAGCGCAAGCGCGAGCTCTGGTTCCCGTCGGACCTGCTGGCGCCTGAGCCGGAAGGCTGCCCCGAGGACTTCGTCCGGCGCCTCCGCCACCAGGCCGACGGCATACCCGACCCGATCCGGGCAGCGCTTGCTCTCAACATGCTGACGGAGGAGGGGTTGCCCCATTTCCACCGGCTGCTCGCGGTGTATCTGGGCGACGACAGCCACTGGCGGGCCTGGAACAACCTCTGGACCGCCGAGGAGGACCGCCACGGCCAGGTGCTGCACGACTACTGCCGCGACACCCGCCTGTTCGATCAGCGCAAGATCGAAGAGATGCAGTTCGAGTACCTCCGGCGCGGCTTCCATCCGGAATGGGACAAGGACCCTTACCGGGTCTTCACCTATACGACGGTGCAGGAGCGGGCCACCCAGTTTTCCCATGCCGAAACCGGCCGCATCGTCGGCGAATACGAGCCGCGCCTGGCCGAGGTGCTGAGCCACGTCGCGAAGGACGAGGCGCGCCATTATGCCTTCTACCGGCACGTGTTCGAGCTCATCCTCGATCGGGATCCCAACGGCGCACTGCACTCCGCTGCGTTCATCCTGCCGGCCATCGACATGCCGGGGGTCACGATGCCCGGCTTCAAGGATCTGGCCGACGTCATCCGCCGGGCCGGGATCTATGGGCCGAGGGACTACCTGCGAATCGTCCAGGAGCAGATCCGCTACTGGAAGATCGAGAGCATTCAGGGCCTGAACGAGATCGGCCGGATCGCCCAGGAGAAGATCATGGGAATCCCGGCGCGGCTGAAGCGCATCGCCGAGATCATGGAGACCAGGAGTCGCGCCAAGACGTTCAGCTTCGAGGTGGTGTTCAACCGCGAATTCGCGATGGAATGACGCGCCGGACACCGGCCGCCTCGCTGCTGGCGCTCGCGCTCCTGACGGCATGCGGCTCGAAGGACGCGGCGCGGGCCCAGCCAGCCGAGGTCCGCGCCGACCTCCCGCGCGACCAGGAGGAGGCCGAGACGCTCGGGCATGAGATCTTCGATCTGGTCGATCGTGCCATCGACTACCGCGGGTCGCATCAGGGACGTCCGGCGGCCACCTTTCGCCAGATGGGCATCGACAGCCTCACCCCCAGCACCGTGCGCCGGCTGGTCAACATCGCCCGGGAGCCCGTGGTCACGGTAGCGTTCCGCCGAACCGAAGATCGTGAGATCGCCTCCTGCCGGGGCGACAGCCAGATCCTGGAAGAAGCCTCGCTTAACGGGGGGCGCTTCACCCTGATGTGCACCACCGGCTCCGGCGCACAGCGCCCCATCCGGGTCGGCGCGTCGGGCCGCTGATCCCCGCTCCGCGACATGGTCTTCGACACGCTCGACCTCATCGTCCGCGGCGCCATCGTCCTGGCGCTGGTGTACGCGTCGGTCGTGGCGGTCACCCACTGGGCCGTGCGGAGCCGGCGGATCACGCCGTTCGGGATCTGGCCGCGCTATATGCGCCGCGCGAGCGACCCCGTGCTGCTGCCGCTCGAGCGACGGATCCTGCGCGCCGGCGGGAATCCTCAGGACGCGCCGCTCTGGCTGCTGGGGGTGGTCGTCGCGGGCGGCCTCCTGCTGCTCACGCTGGTGCACTGGCTGGCGGGCTTCACGGTCACGCTCCAGTACCTGACGGCGGCCGGCCCCCGGGCCTGGCTCCGGTTCGCGGTGGGCGGCCTCTTTTCCGTGCTCATGGTCGCCTTGATCGTGCGGGTGATCGCGTCATGGTTCGGGATCTCGCCCTACCGGGGCTGGATGCGGCTCGTCATGGCTCTGACCGACTGGATCGTCGATCCGATCCGGCGGATCCTGCCCCCGCTTGGCATGTTCGATTTCAGCCCGCTGGTGGCCTGGCTGGTGCTCAGCGTGGTGCGGGGCTTCGTCTTGTCGCTCTTCTGATCGAGGTTCTCGGGACCGGCGAGTGGCCGCGCGGGGTCGCTGGCATTAGGTTACCAGTGTCGGACAATCGATCCGTGGAGATTTGCGCTGCTTGCGGCCACGTTAAAAACCGCTAAAACGCACCCCTGACGCGTTTTGGCTTCAGGGGCTTTTTTGTCCTGGAGAGCCCTCGTGCAGACGACCCAACCGCTTCCGCCCGTTCCGCCCGCCCGCGTCCCCGCCGGCCTGACTCGCGACTCACGGCTCGCCCTGCTCGAACCGCTCCTGGCCCAGCGCATCCTCGTTCTCGACGGAGCGATGGGCACGATGATCCAGACCTACGGCCTGGGCGAGCGGGATTACCGGGGCGAGCGCTTCGCCGACTGGCCGCGCGAGCTCCGCGGCCACGGTGACCTGCTGACGCTCACGCAGCCGGAGGTCATCCGCGCCATCCATTCCGCCTACCTCGAGGCCGGCGCCGACATCATCGAGACCAACTCGTTCACCTCGAACGCGATGTCCCTGGCCGACTACGGGATGGAGGACCTGGTATACGAGCTCAACCATGCGGCCGCGCGGCTGGCCCGCGACGCCGCCGACCAATGGGAGCGCCGGGGCCCGGAGAGGCCGAGGTTCGTCGCGGGCGTCCTCGGTCCCACCAACCGGAGCGCCTCGCTCTCGCCCGATGTCAACGACCCGGGCTTCCGGAACGTGACCTTCGACGCCCTGGTGGCCACGTACACCGACGGGGCGCGGGGCCTGATCGACGGCGGGGCGGATCTGCTGCTGATCGAGACGATCTTCGATACCCTGAACGCCAAGGCGGCCATCTTCGCGCTCGAAGGGCTGTTCGACGAGCTGGGCTTCCGCCTCCCCGTCATGATCTCCGGCACGATCGTGGACGCGAGCGGGCGAACCCTCTCGGGACAGACCACGGAGGCATTCTGGAATTCGATGTCGCACGCCCGCCCGCTGAGCGTGGGCCTCAACTGCGCTCTCGGCGCGGACGCGCTGCGGCAGTATGTGCAGGAGCTGTCCCGGGTGGCGCCGGTGTTCGTGAGCGCGCACCCGAACGCGGGACTCCCCAACGAGTTCGGACAGTACGACGAGAGTCCCGAGCACATGGCCGAAGTGCTGGGGGAATTCGCCGCGAGCGGGCTGGTGAACTTCGTGGGCGGCTGCTGCGGCACCACGCCGGCGCACATCCGGGCCATCGCGGAGGCCGTGCAGGGCCTCGCGCCCCGCAAGCGCCCGTCGCCGCCACGCGCGTGCCGCCTGAGCGGGCTCGAGCCGCTCACGATCGACGATGACAGCATTTTCCTGAACGTGGGCGAGCGCACCAACGTCACCGGTTCGCGGAAGTTCGCTCGGCTGGTCTTGGCCGGCGACTCCGAGGCGGGCCTCGAGGTCGCGCGCCAGCAGGTGGAGAGCGGCGCCCAGATGATCGACATCAACATGGACGAGGGAATGCTCGATTCCCAGGCGGCCATGGTGAAATTTCTCCAGCTCATCGCCTCCGAGCCGGGCATCAGCCGGGTGCCGGTGATGCTCGACTCCTCCAAGTGGTCGGTCATCGAAGCCGGACTCAAGTGCGTGCAGGGGAAGGGCGTGGTCAACTCCATCAGCCTCAAGGAGGGCGAGGACGCGTTCGTCCGCCAGGCCACGCTGGTGCGCCGCTACGGAGCCGCCGTCATCGTGATGGCGTTCGACGAGCAGGGCCAGGCCGACACCGCCGAACGGAAGCTCGCCATCTGCCAGCGTTGCTACCGGATCCTGACCGAGCGGGTGGGCTTTCCGCCCGAGGATATCATCTTCGACCCGAACGTGTTCGCGATCGCCACCGGGATCGAGGAGCACAGCGGCTATGCGGTGGCCTACATCGAGGCCACCCGCCGCATCAAGGCCACCCTCCCGCATGTATTGGTGAGCGGCGGCGTGAGCAACGTCTCGTTCTCCTTCCGCGGCAACGACCCGGTGCGCGAGGCAATCCATGCCGTGTTCCTGTACCACGCCATCGAGGCGGGGATGGACATGGGGATCGTCAACGCGGGCCAGCTCCCCATCTACTCCGATATCCCGCCCGATCTGCTGGAGCGGGTGGAAGACGTGGTGCTCAACCGGCGCCCGGACGCGACCGACCGGCTCCTGGCCGTGGCCGACCAGGTCCGCGGGCAGCTCACCGAGCAGGCGACCGATCTGAGTTGGCGCGAGCTGCCGGTCCACGAGCGGCTGGCCCACGCGCTGGTCGAGGGGATCGCGGACTACGTCGTCGAAGACACTGAGGCCGCCCGGCTTCTGGCCGACCGCCCGATCCAGGTGATCGAGGGCCCGCTGATGGCGGGCATGAACATTGTCGGCGATCTGTTCGGCGCCGGCAAGATGTTCCTCCCGCAGGTAGTGAAGAGCGCGCGCGTGATGAAGAAGGCGGTGGCGCACCTGATTCCCTACATCGAGGCGGAGAAGGACGCCTCGGCGGCGGCGCGGAGCAAGGGACGGGTGCTGCTCGCCACCGTGAAGGGCGACGTGCACGACATCGGCAAGAACATCGTGGGCGTCGTGCTGCAGTGCAACAACTACGACGTCATCGACCTCGGCGTCATGGTGCCGTGCGCAAAAATCCTAGAGACCGCGCGGCGCGAAGGCGTGGACGTCATCGGGTTGAGCGGGCTCATCACCCCTTCACTCGAGGAGATGGCGTTCGTGGCGGGCGAGATGAAACGCGCGGGGTTCACGATCCCGCTGCTCATCGGCGGGGCCACCACCTCTCGGGCGCACACGGCCGTCAAGATCGAGCCGCACTACGACGGCCCGACGGTGCACGTGCCCGACGCCTCGCGCGCGGTGAGCGTGGCCAGCAGCCTGCTGAGCGACACGCTGCGCGACGACTTCGTTGCCCAGGTGAAGGACGAATATCGCGACGTGCGGGAGCAGCGGAGCCACCGGACCGCACCCGAGCACCGGCAGCCGGTGTCGGCGGCCCGGGAGAATCGGTTGGCGATCGACTGGACGGGTGTCACACCTCCGGCCCCCTGCTCCACCGGCCTCACCATCCTCGACGACTATCCGCTCGAGGACCTGGTGCCCCGGATCGACTGGACCCCGTTCTTCCAGGCCTGGGAGCTGCGCGGGCACTACCCCGCCATCCTCGAGGACCCGACGGTCGGGCCCGCCGCGACCGGGCTCTTCCGCGACGCGCGGGTGCTGCTCGACCGGATCGTGCGGGAGCGGCTGCTCCGCGCGTGCGGCGTGCTGGGCATCTTCCGCGCGAATGCCCTGGGCGACGACATCGAGCTCTACGCCGATGACGAGCGCCGCGAGCAGCTCGCAGTCATCCACACACTCCGGCAGCAGATGCCCAAGCCGCCGGGCCGGCCCAACCTCGCGCTCGCCGACTTCGTCGCGCCGCGGGAGACCGGCGTGCCCGACTACGTGGGCGCCTTTGCCGTGACCGCGGGCCATGGCATCGACGAGCTGGTGGCCGGTTTCCGGGCCGCGAACGACGACTACAGCGCGATCCTGGCCAAGGCGCTCGCCGATCGGCTGGCGGAGGCCTTCGCCGAGCGGCTGCACGAGCGCGTCCGGCGTGAGTACTGGGGCTATGCGCCGGACGAGGCGCTCGATAACGCGGCACTGATCCACGAGCAGTACCAGGGGGTGCGGCCCGCCCCCGGCTACCCCGCCTGTCCCGACCACACCGAGAAGCGGACGCTGTTCGACCTGCTCCGGGCGGAGGCGAACACCGGAATTACTCTGACCGAGAGCTTCGCCATGGTGCCCACGGCGGCGGTGAGCGGGTACTACTTCTGGCACCCGCAATCGCAGTACTTCGGCCTGGGCAAGATCGGGCGCGACCAGGTGGAGGATTACGCCGCACGGAAGGGCATGGGCGTGGCTGAAATCGAGCGCTGGCTCGCCCCCAACCTCAACTACGACCGCTAGGTGCCCACGCTGCGGCAGCTCATCGACGACGGCCGCGTCCACGTGGTGGACGGGGCCATGGGCACCATGCTGTACGGGCGCGGGGTGTTTCTGAACGTCTGCTACGACGAGCTCAACCTCCGACGACCCGACCTCGTGCGCGACATCCATCGCGAGTACCTGCGCGCCGGCGCCGAGCTGCTGGAGACCAACACCTTCGGCGCCAACCCGCTCAAGCTGGCCACCTGCGGTCTGGCAGGCGAAACCGAGCGGATCAACGCCGCCGCCGCCGGCCTCGCGCGGGAGGCGGCCGGCGCACGCGCCGCGGTGGGCGGCGCCATCGGCCCGCTCGGCGTCAGGGTCGAGCCGTTCGGCGAGCTCTCGCTGGCCGAGGCGCGGGCCGCATTCCAGCGCCAGGTGTGCGGGCTGCTCGAGGGCGGCGTGGACGGTTTCATCCTCGAGACCTTCAGTGATGTCGCGGAGCTGGGGGCGGCGGTGGCCGCGATTCGCGGCGTGTCCGAGCTGCCCATCATCGCGCAGATGACGGTCGGGACCGACGGGAAGACTCACTACGGCACCGATCCCGTAGCGTTCGGCCCCGAGCTTGTCGCGATGGGCGTGGACGTGGTGGGCGTCAACTGCTCCGTGGGGCCGCACGGCGTGCTCGAGGCGGTGGAGAAGCTCGCGCGAGTCGTGAGCTTGCCGATCAGCGCGCAGCCGAATGCCGGCTTGCCGCGCGAGGTGGGCGACCGCAAGATCTACATGGCGTCACCCGAGTACATGGCGAGCTACGCGCGGCGCATGGTGGAGGCGGGCGCCCGGTTCGTCGGCGGCTGCTGCGGCACGACGCCGGACCACATCCGGGCGATGGTGGGCTTCGTGCAGAGCGTCTCGCCGCGGCACGCCTTCGACATGGGGACCATTCCGCCACCGACGCCGGCCGTGGCGATCGACCCGGTGCCCCTCGCCGCCCGGTCCCGGCTCGGCGCCAAGCTCGCGGACGGCCGGTTCGTCACGACGGTCGAGATCGTGCCGCCCAAGGGTGTCGATCCCGGCCCCATGTTCGAGCAGGTCCGCCAGCTCAAGGCCGCCGGCGTGGACGCCGTCAACGTGCCGGACGGCCCGCGCGCGCAGAGCCGGATGGGCGCCCTCCTCTCCGCGCTCATGATCCAGCGCGAAGTCGGCCTGGAGGCGGTAGTGCACTATGCCTGCCGCGACCGCAACCTGCTGGGGATGCTCTCCGACCTGCTCGGCGCCGCCGCGGCCGGCGTGCGGACTCTGCTGATCATCACCGGCGACCCGCCCAAGATGGGGCCGTATCCGGAAGCCACGGCGGTCTTCGACATCGACAGCATCGGGCTGACCAATCTCGTGAGCCGGCTCAATCACGGGCTCGATCCGGGCGGGAATCCGATCGGCGAGCCGACCCGGTTCGTGATCGGCGTGGGCGTGAACCCGGCCGCGCCCGACCTGGACCGCGAGCTCAAGCGCTTCGCGTACAAGGTCGAGGCCGGCGCCGAGTACGCGATCACCCAGCCGGTGTTCGACCTGGAGCAGCTCGATCACTTCCTCCGCCGCGTCGAGGGCTTCCGGATTCCGATCGTGGCCGGAATCTGGCCGCTCGTCTCCGTGCGCAACGCGGAGTTCCTCGCCAACGAGGTGCCCGGTGTCTCGGTACCCGGCGCGGTGCTCGACCGGATGCGGGCCGCGAGCGCGGGCGGCAAGGAGGAGGCGCTGGCGGAGGGGGTGCGGATCTCCCGCGAAATGCTCGACGCCGTCGCGGAGCGCGTGCAGGGCGTGCAGGTGTCGGCGCCGCTCGGGCGGGTCCCCGTGGCGCTCGACGTGCTCGCGGCCGCGCCGATTGAACCCGTCCCGGGGCGGGGGTATACTCCTCCCACCTGAGCATCGCCGCCGACCACTTCCGGAGTCCAGCCATGCAGGACCTCCGCACCGCCGCTCCCGCCCTCACCACCCTGTCCGACGAAGAGAGCATGTTCCGCGACGCGGTCCGTGAGTTCGCCGGCACCGAGGTGCGGCCGCACGTGCAGGCGATGGATGAAGCGGCGCAGTTCCGCCCCGAGCTCATTCAGCGGATCTTCGAGCTGGGGCTCATGGGGATCGAGGTGCCCGAGCAGTACGGGGGCGCGGGCGGCAGCATCTTTCTGGCGGTGCTCGCCATCGAGGAGCTCGCCCGGGTGGACGCCTCCGCGGCGATCTACGTGGACGTGCACAACACGCTGGTCAACAATGCCCTGCTCCGGTGGGGCAGCAACGAGCAGCAGCGGCGCTACTTCCCCAGGCTCACCACCGATCTGCTCGGCGCCTTCGCCCTGTCGGAGCCGGGAAGCGGGAGCGATGCCTTTGCGCTCGAGACCCGGGCGGAACGGACCGCCGGCGGATGGGAGCTCACCGGCCGGAAGTTCTGGATCACCAACGGCGCCGAGGCGGGCCTGTTCATCGTCTTCGCCAACGGCGATCCCGCGAAGGGCTACAAGGGCATCACGGCGTTCGTGGTGGAGCGCGAGTTTCCGGGCTTCGCGGTCGGAAAGAAGGAGAACAAGCTCGGCATCCGGGCCTCGAGCACGACCGAGCTGATCCTGGAGCGGTGCCGGGTGCCGGACGCCAACGTGCTCGGCCCCGTTGGGCAGGGCTACAAGATCGCCATCGAGACGCTGAACGAAGGCCGCATCGGGATCGGCGCCCAGATGATCGGTGTCGGCGCCGGCGCGCTCGAGGCGGCAACGGCGTACGTCAAGGAGCGGCGGCAGTTCGGCAGGCCCGTGGCGGAGTTCCAGGGCGTGCAGTTCCAGCTCGCGCAGATGACCACCGACCTCGAGGCCGCGCGGCTGATGGTGTACAATGCGGCACGGCTCAAGGACGCCGGTCAGCCGTTCGCCGCACAGGCGGCAATGGCGAAGCTGTTCAGCTCGCAGGTGGCGGATCGCACCACGTCCAACTGCCTCGAGCTCTTCGGCGGCTACGGATACTCCAAGGAGTACCCGGCGGAGAAGTACTACCGCGACGCCAAGATCGGGACCATCTACGAGGGCACCAGCAACATGCAGCTGCAGACGATCGCGAAGACGCTGCTCAAGTAAATGCCCGCCACCCGACCCGGGGGCCCGGGACTTGCACCCCTGTCCCCGGTCCGCCCGGAAGCGCCGCCCGCCGACACAGCGGCCGGCCACCGCAGATAAATCGCTACTGATTATGTGTTTAGGTACTTGACAGCCGGAGCCGTGGCGCGCAATACATTCGGCCGCCCGTGTTCGGACGTCACACCAATCCCGGGAAACACCGTGCGTCATTCGTCGTTCCGCCGCCACACCATCGCCTGGGCAGTGCTGGCCTGTGTCCAGGTCCCGACCGCCCCCCTCGCGGCGCAGACCGACGCGGGGTGGCTTACGGGACGGCTGGATTCATGGTATCAGCGAACCAGCCGTTCGGCGCCGGGCGAGTGGGGCATTGCGGTGGCGAACGAGGCCGGCCGGATGCTGTGGAGCGTGCATCCCGACGAGCCGCTCATGCCCGCGTCCACGGTAAAGCTGTTCACCACGGGGTTCGCCCGCAGCGTTCTGGGCGGGACCGCCCGGCGCCCCACCCGCGTGGTCGGTGCCGGTGCGCTCGACCCGGCCACCGGCGAATGGATCGGAAGCTGGGCGCTCGAGCTGAACGGTGATCCGTCGCTCGAACGCGCGGAGGGCTCCGGCCCCACGCTGTACGACCTCGCGCTCCAGCTCGCCAGCATCGGGGTGCACAAGCTCACCGGTCCGCTGCAGCTCCAGAGCTCGAATGGGCCCGCGAACGCGCTCTATCCCGCGGTCTGGTCGCCGAAGCACCAGGGACGCATCTTCGCGCCGCTCGTCGGGCCGCTGACGCTGCATGAGAACGTCATCTGGGTCACCGTGCGGCCCGGCACCGCCGTGGGGCGGCGTGCGAGGATGATCGAGACCGCCCCCGAGGGTATCGGCTCCCGGGTCAGCGTCACGGCCACCACCCGCTCCGGCCGGCGCTCCCGTCTCGTACTCCGGGCCCGGGGCGACGGCGGGTGGGTGGTGACCGGCACCATCGGCGTGCGCGCCGCCCCCCGGCGGCTCACGGTTGCCACGCGCGATCCTCGCGCGGTGCTGAGCGCCGTCTGGGCCAGCGCGCTCAAGCGCGCGGGCATCGTCTGGAATCCCTCGCCCTACATCGGACCGCCGCCGTCCGGCGGCCCTCAGATCCTGGCGGAGGTATCGTCGCCGCCGCTCGACTCGCTGGCCAGCGAGATCAACCGCCGAAGCCTGAATCTCGGAGCCGAGCTGCTGTTGCAGTGGGCCGGCGGCCGCGACCACGCGCCCGCGCTGCTCACCCAGCACGTGCGGCAGGTGGTCGGCTCGGCCGACGGCGTATACCTGGTGGACGGCAGCGGGCTTTCCTACGATGACCGGGTCTCGCCCCACACGTTCGTCACCTATCTGGCCAGATTCCCCGACACACCGGCGGGCCGGAACTTTCCCATGCTGCTGCCGGCCAACGGGACCGGTACGCTGTACCGCCTCAACAGCGGGTTCCCCGGCGAGGGCGTTGTCCGCGCCAAGACCGGGACGCTCGGGCAGGTGTCAACTGTAGTCGGCTATCTCGGACGGCCCGAGGGCACGCTCCTGGTCGCGCTCATGTATAACGGGCCCCGCCCCTGGGCCGCGCGGCAGGCGCAGTGGAAGCTGTTCCGCGATCTCGGCGCCAATGGCGTGATCATCCCCAGCGATACCGTCGAGGCGGCGCCGCCCGTGCAGCTCGGCGGTGAGGAGGAGCCGCCGACGCCATCGTGGTGGCCGGCGGCAGCCGCCGAGTCCGACAGCGCCGCCACGGAGGCGGATTCCACCTCGCGCTGAGCGGTCCCCACGTCAGAACACCAGGTGCGCCAGCGTCACCCCCCTGGGCTCGCTCGACCGGTTCACGACCGGCTCCATCGTGAGCGCCGCACCCATGACCGGCGCCGCCACGCCCGGCATCGGCAGGGTCATGAAGGCGGGTCGCCGGGTGTCGGCGTTGACCTCGACTGAGCGCACCATCCCGGTCTCCGTGATGAACCAGAACTGGTAGACGCTGCCGGCCGGGGCCGGCGGCAGGCCGTGCACGATGACGCACCAGCGGTGCGACACTGCATCCTGGAAGATCAGCAGTCCACCCTCGTGGCCATCCATCGAAATGCGCGTCTGCAGCACTTGGTGGGCGCGGCGGAGCACCGACAGCGTGTCCTGCAGGGCCGCCAGCTCGCCCTCGCGCTCGGCCAGCAGGGTCCGCAGCTCGCGGCGCTCGCTACGCCCGCCGAGCGCCGCGCCGCCCGCGGCCAGGGCCAGCGCGGCCGCGGCAGCCAGTGGCAGCCACCGCCGCCACCGGTTTCGCCGGGCGAGAATCACGCTGGCCATCCGGCGCGCGCGCCCGGGCTCCGGTGGCACCGGATCCACGGCCATGCCCAGCCAGCCGAGCTCTCGCGCCAGCCGGTCGGTCCCCCGGGCGCACTCGTCGCAATGCACCAGGTGGTTACGGAACGCGCGCTCCTCGCCAGGCTCGAGGCTTCGGGCCACGTATGCCTCGCGGTGTTCGACGTACCAGTCATGGGTGGTCACAGGACCCAGTCCTTGATCGGCGCGAGCGCCACCCTGAGCTTGCCGAACGCGAGGCGGAGCCGGGTCTTGACCGTGCCGACCGGAATGGCGAGCTCGCGCGCGATCTCGGAGTGGGTGAGCCCGCGAAAGTAGGCCAGCCGTACGACCGAGCGCTGCTCCTCGGGCAGTCCGGCAAGCGCCCCATGTACCGACTCGTGCACGTGCCAACCCGGAAGCGCCGCTTCGTCCACCTCGGCAGGGCCTGCCTGGGCGGGGGGCAGTTCCCCATAGGCATCCGCCCGCGCCAGCTTCAGCCGGCGGCGACGACGGCCGCGGAGCCGGTCGAGCGCGCGGTTTCGCGCGATCCGAAGCAGCCAGGGCAGGAGCATCTCGTTCTCGTCGCCCAGACCGCTGGCACGGTCCCACGCGGACGCGAACACCTCCAGCACGACTTCGTCCGCCTCGTCGTGATCAGCCAACATCGACCGGGTGACTCCGAGCAGCCAGGGACTGGCGGCTTCGATCAGCTCCACGAGCGCCTGCTCGTCCCGCGCCACCAGCCGCCGACGCAGCGAGGCTTCGCCCGCAAGGGCAAACCTGCGGCTGCCGCCGGGCGCGGCATCCGGCGGGTCGGCACCTCCCTGGCGGGGCGGCACGGGGCGGGGCATGGCTCCTACGAATGTGCTTTCAATGTGCTTTGCGAACGTAGCCGGGTGGAGCGGAGTGGGGGATCCTGACGGCCACGCTCGACCTATCCCTGGCAAGATCCCTCGCGATCGCTCCCGGCGACAGGGGCTGACCGGCGCCCTGACAGGGATCGTTACCCGACATACGCAAAGCCCAGTGATCCCGCAAGCGCATCTTTCAGTGAACGATGCCGGAGACCGTCTGGTTCTGTGCTGGGAGAAGCGGGGAGCAGGGGACGCTCGGGGAGGAGCAAGGACCGGCCGCGCGCCGAGGTGCTGGCGCGCGGGCCGGACCCTTGTTCTCTCGGCCTAGGCTCGTCGCGCGCCGACGGCGACGAGCACCACACCGCCCACGATGGCCAATGCACCGAGGACCGGAGGGATCGGGAGCGATTCCTTCTTGTCGGCACTGGCCTGGATGGGCCCGAGGTCGATCACCTTCTCCTTGTGCGTGAAGGAGAGGCCGCCGAACGCAAAGCCGGCGATGCCGAGCACGATGAGGATGATACCCACGATCGTGGCGGGCTTCATCGTGCCCACCGGTAGTCGAGCAACCGCGCGAGCGCACTAACGCTGGCCACGACGAGGAGGCTGGTCCAGAGCATGAGGGGTCTCCCGGCACTTGGGGTCGGTCCTGCATGAGGCTGCGAACCAGGCAGGGTACACCGCGCCGCGGCCGGTCGCGGTGAGCGCAGTCACGGGGCCCCTCCAGCCGGGATCGGGCCGGCACAACGGACGGCGGGTGCTTTCGGCGCTGGACGCTCTCCTTCCGCGCCGGTAGCTTCCTGAGTCCGCAGCAGACGATACGCCCTCGAGGAGTCGCATGGCGACCCAGACCCGACCGGTTCCCCCGGAGAGCTCCGCCGAGCCCTCGGGGTTCGAGCCCTTCGTCCCGCCGTCCCAGTCGCCGGCGGAACTGACGATCCGCGCCCTCATCCTGGGCGCCATCCTCGGCATCGTCTTCGCCGCCTCGAGCGTCTACCTCGCGCTCAAGATCGGTCTCACGGTCTCCGCTTCGATCCCGATCGCGGTGCTCTCTGTGGCGTTCTTCCGGACCCTCGGCCGCTCGACGATCCTGGAGAACAACATCGTCCAGACCACCGGCTCCGCCGGCGAGTCGATCGCCGCGGGCGTCGTGTTCACGCTTCCCGCCATCCTGCTCATGGGTTACGACCTGAGCGTGGGCAAGGTGGCGGTGATCGCCGTTGTGGGCGGTCTGCTGGGCATCCTGATGATGATCCCGCTCCGCCGGGCGCTCATCGTGAAGGAGCACGGCCGGCTTACCTACCCCGAAGGCACCGCCTGCGCCGAGGTACTCGTGGCGGGCGAGAAGGGCGGGTTGCAGGCGCGGCTCCTGTTCCAGGCGTTCGGGCTGGCGTTCGCCTACAAGTTCCTCATGTCCGGGCTCAAGGCCTGGAAGGAGTATCCCGGCTGGATCTCGACCTCGTACAAGGGAGCGTCGATCTCCGCGGAAGTCTCGCCCGAGCTGCTCGGGGTAGGCTACATCATCGGGCCGCGGATCGCGGGGTATCTCTTCTCCGGCGGCTGTCTCGCCTACCTGGTGCTCATCCCCGCCATCAAGCTCTTCGGGAGCGGCCTCACCAGGCCGATCTTCGCCGAGACCAAGCTCATCGCCGACATGAGCCCGAACGAGGTCCGGGCGAACTTCGTGTTCTACATCGGCGCCGGCGCGGTGGCGACGGCGGGAATTCTCTCGCTGATCCGGGCGCTCCCCACCATCCTTTCGGCGTTCCGCTCGGGCTTCCAGGATCTCCGGGGCAGCGTGGGCGAGCGCGCGGCGCGGCTCCGCACCGACCGCGACCTGCCCGTGTGGGTGACGGTGGCGGGCGCCGTGGCTCTCGCGCTGTTCCTGACGGTGCTGCCCCAGCTCGCCGTGAATCTGCTCGGCGCCGTGCTGATCATCCTGTTCGGCTTCTTCTTCGTCGTGGTCTCCTCGCGCATCACCGGGGAGATCGGGTCGAGCGCGAATCCGATCTCGGGGATGACGATCGCGGCGCTGATCGGTACGGCGGCCATCTTCCTGCTCATCGGCTGGACCGGCGTGGACCACCGGGTCGGCGCCATCTCCATCGCGGCGGTGATCGCCGTGGCCGCGGGCAACGCGGGCGCCACCAGTCAGGACCTCAAGACCGGGTACCTCGTGGGCGCCACCCCGCGGCGCCAGCAGCTTGCCATCATGGTGGGCGCGGTGACATCGGCGCTGGTGATCGGCTGGACGCTCACGCTGCTCAACCAGACCTACACCACGATCCTGCCGGAGCGGCATCCCGGCGTCGCGCTGCAGGCCTCGCCGCCCGATCAGGCGGGCCGCTCGGTCACCGCGCTCGGCGAGCGGATGCAGCACGCCGGCCGCGAGTGGGAAGTGGTCCGCGTGAACCTGCCGGTCCAGGGGGTGCAGCCCGGCAAGTACCTGATCGACCCCACGACGCGCGAGGTGGCGTACCTGGTGGACCCCGGCATCGGTGGCCGAGTGCGCGAGATCGACGGGCGGCCGATCACCAAGCTCGACTCGCCCAAGGCCACGATCATGGCACTCGTCACCGACGGGATTCTCACCCGGAAGCTGCCCTGGGGCCTGGTGCTGATCGGCGTCTTTCTCACGCTCGCCATCGAGCTCATGGGGCTCCAGTCGCTCCCCATCGCCGTCGGCGTGTACCTCCCGATCTCGACTTCCTCCGCGATGTTCGCCGGGGGCGCGGTGCGCTGGCTCATGGAGCGGAACGCGCGCGGAGCGGCGCGGTCGATCGCGGAGGTGGAGTCGGGCCCCGGGGTCCTGTTCGCCAGCGGGCTCATCGCCGGCGGGGCGCTCGCGGGGATCGCGGTGGCGGGGATCGCGGCCGCGCTGGTGCGGCAGGCCGACGCCGCGCAGGTGCCGGCGGCGGACTATCTGGCGCACGTGGCCGGCCTCGAGGACGCGCTCGGCAGCGTGGCTCAGCTTGACCTCGTGGCGCTCGCGGCGTTCGCCGCCATGGCGCTGGTGCTCTACCGGATCGCGCGGCGCTGATCATGGAGCCGGCTTCCGCCGTCTCGGCCTCCATCCGCGCGCGGATCATCTATGGTGCGCTGGTCGTGGGCATCCTGACCTTCGGCGCGCTGGCGTGGGCGCTCAGCGAATACTCCCTGCCCGCCGGCGCGCTGCCCGACCGCCGCGTCCTCTATGTCGCGCTGGCCCTGGTGAGCGCCACCGCATTCGGGGCGGCGATGTTCAGCGTCGCCCGGCTGCCGTCGCCCTCGCGCGGGACCACGGTGGACGACTGGTGGCAGCTCAATCTCGGCCGTGTCGTGATCGTCTGGGCCCTGGTCGAAGCGCCCACGCTGCTCGGGGTCCTGGCCTACGTCTTCACCCGTGACTTCCGCACCCTGCTCGCGCCGTTCATCGGGCTGCTCTTCTTCGCCAGCTACCGGCCCAGCCGCCTGACCGAGCGCTGACGTTCCCCAACCCGGCACCGACATGACTCCCGAATCGCTGACGTTTCTCAAGACCCTGCTCAACACGCCCGGCCCGTCCGCATTCGAGGCCGCCCCCGCGCGGGTGTGGCGCACGGCGGCGGAGCGGTTCGCCGGCAGCGTGCGCGCGGACGTGGCCGGCAACTCGTTCGCCACGCTCAACGGCGACGGCGGGCTCCGGGTGATGTTCGCCGGGCATATCGACGAGATCGGCATCATGGTGAGTCACATCGATGACGAAGGCTACATCAGCTTCGACACGATCGGCGGGTGGGACCACCAGGTGTTCGTCGGCCAGCGCGTACGGATGCTGGGACGCGAGGGCCCGGTGGCCGGCGTCGTGGGCAAGAAGGCGATCCACCTGATGGAGAAGGAGGACCGCGAGAAGGTGTCCAAGGTGGAGGAGCTCTGGATCGACATCGGCGCCGCCGGCCGCGAGGAAGCGGAGCGCCGGCTCCGGATCGGCGATCCCGGCGTGCTGGCGGCGGGGGTGCTCGAGTTTCCCAACGGCCGGCTGGTGAGCCGGTGCATCGATAACCGCATCGGCGCGTTCGTGGTGCTCGAGGCGCTGCGGCAACTGGCGGACGGTCCGCGCCCCGTCGCGTCGGTCACCGCGGTCGCGACGACCCGGGAAGAGATCGCCGCGACGGGCGGAGGCGCCCGCTCGTCGGCGGCCACGCTCGAGCCCGACGTGGCGATCGTGGTGGACGTGACCCACGCGACCGACTACCCCGGGATCGACAAGCGGCGGCACGGGGACTACCGACTCGGCGGCGGCCCGGTGCTCTCGCGCGGCGCGTCGGTCAGCGAGATCGTGTTCGAGCGCCTGGCCGAGGCGGCGGACGCCGAGGCAATCCCGTACGCGATCGAGGCCGCGTCACGCGACACCCACACCGATGCCGAGGCGATCTTCAACGCCCACCGTGGCGTCGCGACGGCGCTCGTGTCGGTGCCGAACCGGTACATGCACAGCCCCAATGAGATGATCGCCATCGAGGACCTGGACCGCACGGCCCGGCTGCTCGCGACGTTCGTGCGGCGACTCACGCCCGACACCGACTTCGTGCCGCGCTGACTCCGGTAGTATTTTCCTACGTATGCCGGCACGCCTGTCCTCGATCACATTGCTCGCCCTGCTCGCCCTCACCACGGCGCCGCGACTGCACGCACAGTTCGGGACCCCCCCCAGGGAGGTTCCCCGGCCGGTCGTCCCCCGAATCCTGCCGATCGACGATATCCGTTTTCTGAGCGATGACCGGCTGGCGGGGCGCCTCACCGGGAGCCCCGGTGCCGACACGGCGGCCGCGTACCTGGCACGGCGGTTCGGGGCCGTCGGCCTCCAGCCCGGAGCCGGCGGATGGTACCAGGTCTTCACCGTGCAGCGCGACGCACCGGTGGCCCAGCACGCGCATGCCGCGGGGCTCTCTGGCCGCAACGTGATCGGTGTCCTGCCCGGCCGGGACCCGACGCTCCGGAACGAGGCCGTGATCGTCGGGGCGCATTACGACCACCTCGGACTCGGCGGCTTCGGGAGCCTCGACCCGGACAGCACGGGCAAGGTGCACAACGGCGCAGACGACAACGCCTCCGGCGCGGCGATGCTGATCGAGATCGCGGCGCGGTTGGAGGCGGCGCCGCCGGCGCGCACCGTGGTGTTCATCGCGTTCAGCGGCGAGGAGCTCGGCCTGCTTGGCTCCTCGTATTATGTGCACCATCCGATCTACCCGCTCTCGACCACGCTCGCGATGGTCAACCTCGACATGGTCGGGCGCCTCAGGCAGAAGCGGCTGATCGTCTACGGCTCGCGGACGGCCCGGGAGTTCCCCGCGCTGCTCGACTCGCTCAACTGGCACGCGGGACTCGACCTCAGGGCGCAGGGGGACGGGTACGGCCCCAGCGACCAATCGCCGTTCTATGCCGCCGGGAGACCGGTGCTGCACTTCTTCACCGACCTGCACGAGGACTATCACCGGACGACCGACGATTGGCAGAAGATCAACGTCGAGGGACTCGAGCAGGTGGCCGACTTCACCACCGGCCTCGTGACCGCGCTGGCCAATCGGGCGGCGCCGCTCACACCGGTCACGGAGCCGCCGGCCTCGCCCGGGTCGGGCACCGCGACGGCGGCGGGCTACGGTGCCTATCTCGGCACCGTGCCGGACATGTCCGGCAATCCGGCGGGCGAGCGGCTGCCGGGCGTGCGCCTGGCCGGCGTACGCGCCGGGAGCCCGGCCGAGCGCGCAGGGCTTCGGGGCGACGACATCATCACGAGAATCGGAGACATGAACGTACCAGACCTGCAGGCCATGACCGACGCGCTCCGGAGCCATCAGCCGGGGGACACGGTGGCCATCGTGATCCGGCGCGGCAACGCCGTCACAACGCTGCGCGCCACACTCGGCGCCCGCGGGGGCTGAGCGTGGCTGTCCTCGACGCCGATCGTGTCGTGGCGGCACTTCGGGGCGCCTTTGCCCGGGAAGCCGGCCGAGCGGACCTGCTCAGGACGGCCGCCGAGCGGATCCGCGCGGCTGGGGCGCCATACACCTCCGTCTACCTCTACATGCTGCACGGCGACGAACTGGTGCTCGAGGCGTTTGCCGGGCGCGAGACCGATCACACCCGCATTCCGGTCGGGACCGGCGTCTGCGGAACGGCGGTGGCCACGGGACTCGACCAGAATGTTCCCGACGTGCGCTCGATTTCCAATTACCTCGCGTGCAACGCTTGGACGCGCTCCGAGCTCGTCGTGCTGATCCGGCGCGGACCGAAGATTCTGGGACAGATCGACATCGACAGCGACGTCCCCAACCCCTTCGCCCCGGACGAGGAAGCGGCGGTGCGGAAGGTGGCGGACGCGCTGGCGGTGCTCCTCTAGGGCTGGCCGCGCGGATGCAGGTCCCGATCAGGGGTGTCGAGCTCTTCGTCCGCCGGATCGGCGAGGGGCCGTCCACCGTGGTCCTTCATGGCGGCCCCGGAGCGGACCACGAGTACCTCCGCCCAGGGTTCGATGCCCTGGCACACGGGCGCGAGCTCGTGTACTACGATCAGCGCGGCGGCGGGCGCTCGAGCGTGGCCCGCGGGGTCCCGGTCGGCTGGCGGGAACAGGTCGCCGACCTCGACGCGCTCCGCGAGCACTGGGGGCTGGAGCGGCTCACGCTGGCCGGCTACTCCTGGGGCGGGCTCCTCGCGCTGCTGTACGCGCTCGAGCACCCGGGTCGGGTCGGCCGCCTGGCGCTCGTCTCGCCCGCGCCCACCTGGCGAGCGGCGCGCGAGCGGTTCGAGGCCGTCTTCGCGCGGCGCAACCTGGCGCCGGGGCTTCAGGAGGAACGCCGCCGGCTGCGCGAGAGCGGGCTCCGCGAGCGCGACCCCGCAGCGTTCCAGCAACGGCTCTTCGAGCTCTCGGTGGCGCCTTATTTCTTCGACCCTTCCCGCGCGCGCGAGCTCACACCATTCCGGATCACGGGCCGAACCCAGCAGGAGGTCTGGCAGAGTCTCGGCGACTTTGATCTCCGCCCCCGGCTGCCCGAGCTGCGTGGCCTCCCGGCGCTCGTGGTGCACGGTGAGGAGGATCCGATTCCCATCGAGGCCGCGCGGGCCACGGCGGAGCTGATCGGCGCGCGCTTCGAGGCATTTCCCCAATGCGGGCACGTGCCGTATGTGGAGGCGTTGGAGGAGTTTCGAGACGCGGTGGGCGGGTTTCTCTGAGATCCGCCCGGGCCGCCCCGCCGACGGGCTATCTTCCGACATGACCCTCCCTACCCCCTTCGACCTGGTCTTCGCCCGTACGGCCGAGACCGTTTTCCCGACCATTCGGAACGCCCTCGAGCGCGAGGGGCGCGCCGCCGCCGACCGCGACGCCTTCCTGCTCATCCCGGAGGTCGTCGAGCTGCTGCACGACCTGCGGCCTGAGGAAGGAATGGGCGAGGGCATGGACCAGCTCGTCGCCCTCGCGCACCATGCCTACGTCCTGTGGGACGCCGGCACGCTCATCCTCCCGCTCACGGCGGAGCGGCTCTCGACCCTGCTCGACTCGCCGGCGCCGCCCCCGCCTGGGCAGGCAGCCCGTGCCTACTACGTGCAGCTCCTCGAGCGGCAGGTCTGGGCCCGGGTGATCGACGGGCAGGCAGCGGAGCCGATGGACGGGTGCTTCGTGCACGAGGCCGACGGCGAGCTGCGCGTGCTGGGGATCTTCGGCCTCCGGCCGGATCGGGACGGCTTCAGCGCCGTCGAGACGGCGGGCCTCCGCCCCGCGGAGTTGCGGCGGCTCGACGGGACGCCGCTCTTCTCGCCGGTGTTGGCCGGCGGCCAGGCCGCCGGCCTCTACTCGATCCTCGGTGGCGAGGAGCTGCTCGAGCTCGGCTGGCGCACCCGGGCCCTCGCCGGCGAGCTCGCGGCCGCAGCCCGATGACCGACGCCGTCCGGAGCTTCATGGACCGAAAAGCGGTCGCCCAGGTCCTGGAGCAGATCGCCGCCTTCCTCGAGCTCAAGGCCGAGAACCCGTTCCGCATTCGCGCATTCCGCACCGCCGCCCGGGCTGTCGGCAGCTTCCCGGGCGATCTCCGCGAGGGGATCGAGGACGGCAGCCTGGCGGCGACCAAGGGGGTCGGCCCGGCGACGCTCCAGATCGTCGCGGAGATCGTGGCGACCGGCCGCGCGAGCATGCTGGAGGAGCTGCGCGAGCAGATCCCGCCGGGACTGGTCGAGATGCTGGCCATCTCGGGGCTGGGTGTCGCCAAGATCCGGCAGATGCACGAGGTGCTCGACATCGACTCGGTCCCGGAGCTCGAGGCCGCGGCGCTCGACGGGCGCCTCGCCCGCCTGCCCCGCTTCGGCCCCAAGACCTCCGAAAACATCCTCAAGGGAATCGCTTTCCTGCGGCAGGCCAGCGCCTACCGGCTCTCGCACCACGCGGCCGACGAGGCGGAGGGGCTCCGGGCAGCACTCGAGCGGCTGCCCGGCGTGCTCGAGGCAGTGGTCGCGGGCGAGGTCCGGCGACGCACGGAGGTGGTGCGCGACATCGTCATCGTGCTCGTGGCGGAGGTGCCGCCGGCCGAGCTGTTCAGGCGGCTGGGCCAGTTGCCGGGCATTCACGAGTTTGCCGGTCAGGACGACCGGAGGCTGACGCTTCGGTTCGCCGGCGGCGCGAGCGCCCAGATCGTGGTGACGACTCCGGTGAATGCCGGTGCCGTGTTGGTTCAGGCCACCGGGAGCGAGAGCCACCTGCGCGAGCTCGCGGCGCACGCGGCGTCGCGCGACTTCAGCCTGACCGGCGCCGCCCTCTGGCGCGGCAGCGAATTCGTCCCCACGCCGGATGAGGCGCGCTTCTACGCCGCCCTGGACCTCGACTGCATCCCGCCGGAGCTCCGCGAGGGCCAGGGAGAAGTCGAGGCCGCGGCGCACCATGCCCTGCCTCCCCTGCTCGAGCGGAGTGACCTGCGGGGCTTTCTCCACTGCCACACCAGGTACTCGGACGGATCCAGCTCGGTCGAGGAACTGGCGCTCGCCTGCCGGGACGCCGGGTTCGAGTACGTCGGCATCACCGACCACAGCCAGGCCGCGGCGTACGCCGGAGGGCTCAAGCCGGACGACCTCGCCCGGCAGTCGGACGAGATCGACGCAGTCAACGCCCGGCTCGACGGGATCCGGGTGCTCAAGGGCGTCGAGGCCGACATCCTGCAGGATGGCCGCATCGACTTCGACGAGTCGGTCCTTGCGCGGCTCGATTTCGTGATCGCCTCGGTGCACAGCCGGTTCAACATGGGCGAGCGGGAGATGACCGCGCGCATGCTCGCCGCCATGGACAACCCGTACCTCACGATCCTCGGGCATCCGACCGGCCGGCTCCTGCTCTCGCGCGAGCCGTATGGACTGGACCTCGATGCCGTGATCGAGAAGGCCGCCGCCACCGGCGTGGCACTCGAGATCAACGCGGACCCGCACCGGCTCGATCTCGACTGGCGCGTCGTGCGACGGACACGCGAGCGCGGTGCGGCGATCTCTATCGGCGCCGACGCACACAACGTGGCTGGGATCGCGAACGTCGAGTTCGGCGTCGGAACCGCACGGAAGGGCTGGCTCGGGCCGGACGACGTCCTGAACACGCTGCCTGTCGAGCAGTTCCTGGCGCGCGCGGCACGCCGGAAGCCCGGATGACGGTCAAGCAAGCCGCCGCGGAGCGGCGCCGGACGGGGGGATACCCGGCCCGGCGCACGCGTGACGCGCCGGAGCGCGCACCCGAGATCCTCACCCGCCTGCTCGCGGCGTACCCGGATGCCCACTGCGCGCTGGAGCATCGCGATGCCTTCGAGCTGCTCTGCGCCACGATCCTCTCGGCGCAATGCACCGACGCGAGGGTCAATATCGTCACGCCGGTGCTGTTCGAGCGCTATTCCACGCCGGAGGCGCTGGCACGGGCCAAGCCGTCCGAGGTCGAGGCGATCATCCAGTCCACCGGCTTCTTCCGCAACAAGACCCGAAGCCTGATCGGGATGGCTCAGGCCCTCGTTGCCGACCACGGTGGCCAGGTCCCGCGGACGATGGAGGAGCTGCTCAGTCTCCCCGGTGTCGGCCGGAAGACCGCGAATGTCGTCCTTGGCAATGCGTTCGGCAACAACGCGGGGATCACCGTGGACACCCATGTGGCGCGACTGAGTCGGCTGCTCGGGCTCACGCGCCATTCGGACCCGATCAGGATCGAGCAGGACCTGATGCCGATCTTCCCCCGGGACCATTGGACCCTGCTGTCCCACCTGCTGATCTTCCACGGGCGCAGGATCTGCATTGCGCGGCGGCCCCGCTGCGAGGAATGCGTGCTGTCCGACCTCTGCCCCTCGTCCCGGGTGTGACGGGCAAGGAACGTGCTCGTTCCCCCACGCGATTTACCGCGCTTACGCTCTCCCGCCCTCTGCCGAAGGTCGAGCTCCCCCATCGGGGGGAGCGGCCCAGCGCTGGCTGCGCAAGCCGTTCAGAGGCCAACACCTAGCTACTCCGGAGCGACGAGTGGCCCAGCACGACGAGGGGATGGTCCCCGCGGTGGCGCTGGACGAGCCGCCCCCGCATCCCGAGCTCCCGCATGACGGGGAGGAGGACTGCACGGACGGTGTCGCGGATGGCCATATCCGTCGCATTCTCGTGGTCGCCCCCCAGCCGTTCTACGAGGACCGGGGCACGCCGATCGCAGTGCGCCAGGTCCTCCAGGCGCTGGGCGAGTTGGGCCGGTCGGTAGACCTGCTCACCTTCCCGGTCGGGGAGGATATCGCCGTGCCCCGGCTGCGCATCTTCCGCTCCGCCAACCCGCTCGGATTCCGGAGTGTCCCCATCGGTTTTTCGGCGCGCAAGGTCGTGCTCGACGTGCCGCTGGCCATCGCGCTCCGACAGCGGCTGGCGCGCGAGCGGTACGACTGCATCCACGCCGTCGAAGAGGCGGCATTTCCCGCCGCACTCCTCGCGCGGCGGCATGGCGTCCCGCTCCTGTACGACATGCAGTCGAGCCTGGCGGAGCAGCTCGCCCGGCTTGGGCCGTTCGGCTGGCCGCCCGTCCCGAGTGTATTGAACGCGATGGAGCGCTGGCTGCTGCGCCGCTCGAGCCTGGTGGTCACCAGCGCCGGGCTCGCGGCCCGGGTACAGGCGACCGTGCCGGAAGTTCCCGTCCGCGAATGGCTGTTCCCGAGCGCACCGGCGGAATCCTCCGCGGGCGACGTGCAGGCCCTTCGCGAAGCACTCGGCCTGTCAGGCCGCGAGTCCGTGGTACTCTACAGCGGGTCCTTCGAGGCCTATCAGGGACTGGCCGAGCTCATCGCCGCTATTCCCGTGGTGCGCGCACGGATGCCGGACACCACGTTCGTGCTGGTGGGCGCGGAGCGGGCCAACGGGCTGGTGGCGCACACCGGCGCCGAGTCGCTGGTCACCTCGGGCGCGCTCAGGATCGTGGACCGCCAGCCACGAGACCGGATGCCGTCGTTTCTGGCGCTGGCCGACGTGCTCGTCTCGCCGCGCGCGTTCGGCGGCAACCTGCCGCTCAAGGTGTTCGACTATCTGGCGGCGGGCCGCCCGATCGTGGCGACCGACATCCCCACCCATCGCACCGTGCTGGCGGAGGACCGGGCGGTGCTCGTCGCGCCGCACTCCGAGGCGCTCGCCCAGGGAATCCTCGCGGTGCTCGGCGAACCCGCCCGGGCTCGGCGGCTGGCCGCCGCGGCGCGCCGGTACGCCCGGATCCATTTCGGCTGGAGCGGCTTCGTGCGCTCCGTCGAGGCCCTTTATGCGGAGGTGGGGCGGCATGCCGGCGTCGCCGCGGGCTGAGCCGACCGTCTCGATCGTCATCCCGGCGCGGAACGAGGCGGAGAGGATCACCGCCCTGGTCCACGCCGTCCGGCGGCAGGCCCCGCGCGGGTGGTCCACCGACGTGGTGGTGGTGGATGATGGCTCGACCGACGGCACCGCCGCTGCCGCCCGCGCGGCGGGCGCACGGGTCATCGAGCTCGGCCCGCGGTCTGGCGGCAATCCCGCGGCGGCGCGTAACCGTGGCGCGCTCGCCGCGGCGGGAGATCCTCTCGTCTTCCTGGATGCGGACTGTGTGCCGCTCGAGGGATGGCTGCCCCGGCTGCTCGCGGGCCATGAGTCAGGCGCCGCGGTGGTCGGTGGCGCGCTCGACCTGCCGCCCGGACTCCCCGCCATGGCGCGCTGCGACTACTACTGCGGCTGGTATCACGTCCACTCCCGCCGCCCGGCGGGAGAGGTGCCGAATCATCCGCCCGGCAATCTGAGCGTCCGCCGGGCCGACTTCGCCGCCACGCGGGGCTTCACCGAGCAGCAGCCGGTGGCGTACGCGCACGAGGAGCTCGCGTGGCAGGCGGAGATCCGCCGGCGCGGGGGCCGCATCGCGTTCGAGCCGGCTGCCGTGGTCCATCACTCCAACCGCCCGGGCTTTCGCAACCTCCTCCGCCGGAACTACCGGTGGGGGTTCAGCGCCATCGAGAGCAAGGCACCGACGGGAGCGGCCCGTCTGGCCTGGGTTTATGGCCATCCCGTATTGCTGATCGCCGGAAGCGTCCCCCTCGCGGTGGGAACCACGGTGTACATCATGGGCTGCTGGGCGCGGGCGGGCGTGTTCGAGCCCCTGCTGATGCTTCCAGCCGTCCTCGCGGCGCGGCTGGCGTACTCCGCGGGCCTGGTGGCCGGCGGCGTGCGCTGGATGCGACACGGAGCGGCAGCAGCGGAGGTAAGGCCGCGATGGGAGTGAAGGTCAGTGTGGCGGTGTGCACCCACGGCCGCCCCGCGCAGCTCGCGCGGGCACTGGCCTCGCTCCAGGCGCAGCGGCCGGCAGCGGCGGAGATCCTCGTCGTGGACAACGCGCCGCGAGACGATGAGACGCGGGCGCTCGTGGCCGAGCGGTTCCCCCCAGTTCGCTACGTCCACGAGCCGGTGCAGGGGCTGGACTTCGCGCGGAACCGCGCGCTGACGAGCGCCCGCGGAGACGTGGTCGCCTTCCTCGATGACGACGCGGTGGCCGCCGAAGGATGGCTCGGCGCGCTGGCCGCGGTGTTCGACGCCGACCCAACGGTGGTGGTGTGCACCGGACGCGTCGAGGCGCTGGGCCGGGCGACCGAGGGCGAGCGGGTGTTCGAGGCCAACGGCGGTTTCTCCCGCGGGCCTGATCGCATCCGGCTCCCCGCCGACGCGGCCCGGCCGCTTCACGGCCGGCCGGCCCCGCTCATCGCATGGGCGGTGAGCGTCGGCAGCGGCTGCAGCTACGCGGTGCGCCGCGCGACCGCCCTCGCCCTCGGCGGCTTCGATGAGGCGCTCGACCTGGGCGCCGCCCTGCCCGGCGGGGGCGACCACGATCTGCTCTGGCGGGCGCTGCAGGCCGGCCACACCGTGGTGTACGAGCCGGCGGCGCTGGCTCGGCACGAGCACCGGCCCGCAGCCGACGGCGTGTACGCCCAAGTGGTGGGCCATCAGCGCGCGCTGCTCGCATTCCTGTATAAACACGTCATGTATGCGGACGGCCGGTCCCGCGGGCCGCTGGCCGGCTATATGGCCTGGCGTCTGGTGAAACCGGGCGTACGCCTGGCGCGCCGCGCGATGGGACGCGATCCGCTGCCGGCGCCGGTGCTGGCCCGCATGTGGTGGAACTGCTGGGCGGGCCTGGCCGCGTACCCGCGTGCACGACGCCTCGCGCGCGCCCGCCGGTCATCGCACGCATGGTGAGCGCCACCGTCCCGCGGGCCGCTGCCGGGTTCCCCCGGCTCCGCCAGGTGTGGCGGTACCGCGAGCTGCTTCGCGGTCTCGTCGTCCGGAACCTCAAGGTGAAGTACCAGCGCTCGCTGCTGGGCTTCGTCTGGACACTGGTGAATCCGCTCCTCACCGTGTCGATCCTGGTAGTGGTGTTCAGCCACGTGGTCCGGATCCAGGTGCCGCACTACTGGGCATTCCTGTTGAGCGGCTACTTCGTCTGGAACTTCATGCTCCAGACGCTCACTACCGGGACGTGGATCTTCTCCGAGCACTCGCGCCTGACCCGGAGCGTGGCGTTCCCCAGCGAGATCCTGGTGTTCAGCGCGGCGGGCTCGCGGCTCATCGAGTTCCTGTCGGAGATCTCGCTGATCCTCCTCGCCTTGATCCTGCTGCACCACCATGGCGTCCCCCCCAGCTACGCGCTGGTGCCCGTGCTGATCGCGCTGCAGGTCGTACTCGCCGTCGGACTGGCCCTCCCGATCGCGACGCTGTCGGTCTTCTACTACGACATGTACCACGCGCTTCCGATCGCCCTCACCTCGCTGTTCTATCTTTCGCCCGTGTTCTACCCGGCGAGCATGGTGCCCGAGTCGCTGCGCACCCTCTATTTTCTGAATCCCATCGCAGGACTCCTGACGCTCTACCACGAAGTACTCTACGCCGGCCGCTGGCCAGCGCCCACGCTGCTGCTGGGGACCTGCGCCGCGACGGCGCTCGTCTGGGTGCTCGGGTATGCCATCTTCCACCGCTATGCCGCCAGCTTCGCCGAAATTGTCTGACCCGGCGCCGCGGGTCGAGCTCCAGGGCGTCTCCAAGCGGTTCTACTTCTACGAGCACCGGACCAGCTCGCTTCGGGAGTGGTTCATCCGGCGCGTGCTCCGCCGGCCGATCCACGTTCGCCGGGCGGCGTTCTCGCTCCGGGGGGTCAACCTCCGCGTCGAGCCGGGGGAGGCCGTGGCGCTGCTCGGCCACAACGGCTCGGGCAAGAGCACCGTGCTCCGCCTGGTCGCAGGCATCTACCAGCCCACGGCCGGCACGATCAGGACCAGCGGCCGCATCACGGCTGTCATCGAGCTCGGCGCCGGATTCCATCCCGAGCTCACCGGCGCCGAAAACATTCGCCTGTATGGCGCCGTCCTCGGCCTCACCCGCCGCGAGCTGGCGGAGCACTACGAGGATATCGTCGAGTTCGCGGGCATGGGCGACTCGCTCGACACTCCGCTCAAGTACTACTCCAGCGGCATGGAAGCCCGGCTCGCGTTCTCGGTAGCGGTCTGCCTGCAGCCGGCCATCCTCCTGCTGGACGAGGTGCTCGCCGTGGGCGACGCGGAGTTCCGTGCGCGCTGCCTGGCGCGCCTGTGCGAATTCCGCGAGCAGGGTGGCACGCTGCTGCTGGTCTCGCACGAGCTGGAGCAGGTGCGCGCGCTCTGCACCCGCGGCATCTGGCTGCGCGACGGGCGCGTGATCATGGACGCCGACATCGATACCGTGCTGGCGGCCTATCGCGCCGCCGGCGTGCCCGAACCTGCCTGAGGGGAGCGCCGTGACCCCGGAACCGCTGGTGTCCGTCGTCATGCCGTGCCTCAATGAGGAGGCGGCGATCGGCCCGTGCATCGAGAAGATCCAACGCACCTTCGCCGCCGCGGGAATCGACGGCGAGATCGTCGTGTGCGACAACGGCTCGACCGATGCCTCGGTCGCGATCGCCGAGCGGCTGGGCGCCCGAGTGGTGCACCAGCCGCTTCGCGGCTACGGAAGCGCCTACCTCAAGGGCTTCGCGAGCGCGCGCGGGCGGTACTTCGTCATGGGCGACGCCGACGACACCTACGATTTCACGCTGATACCCCGCTTCCTGGAGGCACTCCAGGGCGAGGGGCACCAGTTCGTCACCGGCAGCCGCTATCTCGGCGGCGGCGAAGCGCACATCACCGCCCTGCACCGCTACTTCGGCAACCCGGCGCTGACTCGCATCCTCAACCTGCTGTTCGGAACTCGCTATACCGACGTCTACTGCGGCTTCCGGGCGTTCTCCCGGCAGGCGTACGACGCCATCCGGCCGGTGAGCCCGGGCATGGAGTTCAACCTCGAGCTCGCGATCAACGCCCGCCTCGCAGGGCTCAGCATCAAGGAGATTCCGATCGTCCTGGCCCCGCGTAAGGGTGAATCCAAGCTACGCACGTTCCGCGACGGCTGGCGCAGCCTGCGCATGATGCTGCTCTACTCACCCAACAAGCTCTTCCTGGCGCCCGGCGTGACCCTGCTCGCGGTCGGGCTGCTGCTCCACCTCGCGGTGCTCCTCGGCCTGGTGCGGTTCGGCGGCCGGCCGGCGTCCGGCGTGACGGCGGTGTTCGCCACCATCTTCAGCGTCATCGGATTCGAGATCCTGAGCCTGGGACTCCACACCAAGACCTATTCCTGGACCCGCCGCTTCGATCGAAACAACCAGGCGCTCGCCGGTTTCTACCGGCGCTTCACCCTCGAGACCGGATTGCTCCTCGGCACCGGGCTCATCGCCGCGGGCGGCGGCATCCTGGTGGCGATCGTGGCGGAGTGGATGCGCTCGGATCTTCTGCCCCTGCCTCACCCCGAATGGGTGTCGTTCGCGGCCACGCTGGTCATCATCGGGTTCAGCACGTTGTTCTCGTCGTTGTTCATCTCCGCCATGTCGATGAGCCGGCCGCAGGACCCCGCGTGACCGCCGTGTTCGCCTCGCCCTGGGGCCGCGCCGACCGGCGCTGCCTCGCGGCACTCCTGGCCGTGGCGGTGGCGCTCTGGCTACCCCGGCTCCGTGGGCCGCTCGACCTGCGCTACGACGCGGGGGTGTATTACATCCTCGGCACCTCGCTGGCGGAGGGGCGCGGCTATCGGCTGCTCAACGAGCCCGGCGCGATTCAGGCGATCCAGTACCCGCCGCTGCTGCCGGCTGCCGGTGCGGTCGTGGAGCGCGCGCTCGGGACCGACGATCCGGCAGTGGTCGGGCACTGGCTCCGGCTGGGGAGCGTCCTGCTCTATGCCGGGTACGCGGCCGCGGCGTACGTCATGTGCCGTCGGTTCCTGGCGCCCGGCTACGCGTGCCTCGCGGCACTGCTGGCCATCGTGCACAGCCACACGATCTTTCTCTCCGATTTCTTCGCCGCCGACGTCCCCTACGCCTTCGTCAGCACGCTCTTCTTCGCGGTGGGCGGCGGAGCGGCAGGCGGCCTGCTCGCGCTCGCGGCCTACGGCCTCCGCTCGGCGGGCATCGCGCTGCTGGGAGCTTGGGTTGCGGAGAGTCTGATCCGGCGGCGGATGCGCGAGGGTGCCGCGCGCGGGGCGGTGGCGGCGGCCGCGATGCTGACGTGGCAAGGCTACACCGCGCACGTGAAGACGGCGCCGGCGTTCGCCCACCCCGCCTATGCCTACCAGCGGGCCGACTACCAGTTCTACAACGTGGGTTACGCCGAGAACATGTGGTACGTGGACCCGTTCCGCCCCGAGCTCGGCCGGGTGGCTGTTCGCGGGCTGCTCGCGCGGATCGCCACCAACCTCCGCGGCATGCCGATGACCCTGGGCGAGGGCGTGAGCGTGCACCGGGGTTGGTGGCGCGGGGAAGTGGACAAGCTGAACGGACGGCTATCCGGCGTGCAGGTGCCCACGTGGGTGGCGAATGCCGCGATGCTGGCGCTCTGCCTGCCCGTGGTGGCGGGGCTGGTGCTGCTGGCCAGACGCGGCGCGGTATTGCTCGTGCTGTACACCGCCGGCTCACTGCTGCTCATCGCGCTGACGCCGTGGCCCGTCCAGTTCGTCCGTTATCTGGTGCCGCTCACGCCTTTCCTCACGCTGGCGGTGGTGATCGTGCTCGCCGCTTCCGCGCGGCGGGCCCGCGCCACCGGAGCGTCGGGCTGGCGCGCGCTCCAACTCGCGCTGATCGGCACGGTGGCCATCATCGGCGCCCAGCAGATCCTGACGCTGTACCGATCGGTCAGCAAGTATCGCGACCCGGCGGTGTACACCGATCGCGCGGGAGTCCGCCATGATTACCGCCTCTTCTTCTACGACCGGCCGTGGCGCCTGCATGACGACGGGCTCGACTGGCTTGCGCGTCAGGCCAAGCCCGGGGAGATCATCGCCACCTCCACGCCGCACTGGGCGTACCTCCGAACCGGCCTGCGCTCGGTGATGCCGCCCTACGAGGCCGACGCGACGCGGGCCGCGGCGCTGCTGGACGGTGTGCCCGTCACCTATCTGGTGGTGGACCAGCTCAGCTTTCTCGACGTGGGGCGACGGTACACGATTCCGGCCATCCGGCGGACGCCGGATCGCTGGCGATTGATCTACGCGAAGAGCGACAGCGGCCCCAGGATCTATCGCCGGGTGGGCGGCACCGCGAAATAGACGATCGAGGCGTGCGGGAGCCGCTGTTCGCGGACCACTCTTGCGTTGGCGCGGAGCCACTCCTCCTCGGGAGCCGGCTCTCCCACATCGTGGATGCGCACCAGCGCGACCCGCTCCCGCCCGGCGACCAGCGACTCGACGTCCCCGGGCACCCGGCGCCGTCCGAGCTGGCCGACCCACGCCGCCATCGGGACGTCATCGTCGAGATAGCGCGCGATGCCCAGCACGCCCGAGGGGATGGAATGGACCAGGACGAGCCCCTCGGGCCGCGCCCACGCGCCCGCGCCGGCCGCCGCCTGGCGATACGGCTCCCAGCTCCGCGCCCGGGCGGCGAACAGGTCACGCAGTCCCGGTGACCAGGCGCCGGCGAGCAGCACCATGGCGCCCACGGCGATGCCGGTCCGGAGTCTGCCGAGCGCGAAGCCGAGGAGGAGCATTCCGGCCGGCATGCCGGCGAGCGCGTAGCGGCCGATGAGTGAGGTGGAGGTGCCCCGGAGGAGATCGAACACGACCGGCCCGGTGCACGCGCCCATGACCCAAAGCCAGATCAGGTCTCGTCCGCCGCCGATGATGGCCTCACGCCCGCGACGGAGCAGCGCGAGACCGAGCGCCAGCACGACGACTGCGCCGATCCGGTCCACCCATTCGACGCCGCCCCAGGCGCCACGCCCGGAGAGGAGTCCCCAGGCGAGCGTGGGTGCCGCCATCAGCAACTTGGGCGTCGACGGGAGCCCATCGAGCCAGTGGCCGGTGACGCGCCAGCGCGCGAGGCTCTCCGGGAGCAGCCGGTACCACGGCGCCACGAGCACCAGGACAAGGGTCACGGCGGCCGCGAGCGCGCGGCGCGGGCAGCGCCCGGGCCGGAGCGCGAGCCAGAGCACGCAAGCCGCCCAGACGAAGACGTAGAAGTAGTGGGTGAGGAGACCGGCGGCGCCCGCAAGCGTCCAGAGCGCGACGTTTCTCGTCCCGCCCCGGTCGTGCAGCCGCAGTGTGAGCCAGGCCGTGAGCGCGGAGAAGAACCACAGCATCGAGTACATCCGCGCTTCGACCGAGTAGTAGAGGCTCGCGGGCGCGACGGCAAAGAGGATGCACGCAGCCAGCGCTTCGCGGGGGCCGCCGAGCCGCCGGCCGAGCAGCCAGAGAAGCGGCATTGTCGCCAGCGCCCAGAGGACCGAGCAGGCGTGGAGGGCCAAGTCGCTGGTGCCGGCGAGCCGGATCCATGCTGCCAGCATGAGGTAGTAGAGCGGCGGACTCGTGTCGGACAGGAGAACCGCGCGCGCTACGCGGCGCGCGTCGGCCGGCGGGGTCTCGAGCTCGAGATAGCCGCGAAACGTCGCGGGCGTGACGGCGAGCGCGGGCTCGACGAAATCCCCGAGCGCCGGCACCGCGTCGGCGGCCGGATGCTCGAGGCTGTGGCCGGTGGCGACCGCCAGTGAGAAGAGCTCATCCGCCCACAGATCCTGGCGCGCCGCGAGGCCGAGGCGCAGCAGTGCCGCCACCGCGACCACGAGCAGCAGTGCCTTCACGGAGGTGGTCTCCTGTTATGGATGCAGAGCGCGGTGCAAGATAACGTGCTAGGCAGGCCGGAGCGCCGGCGGGACGCAGTCTGCATCGCCGCCCTGCTGCTCCTCTGGGTGGCCGTCTGGGTCCCCCGGCTGCACGGCCCCATAGACCTGCGGTGGGATGCGAGCACCTATTTCGTGCTCGGCACCTCGCTCGCGGAGGGCAAGGGCTACCGCCTGCTCAACGAGCCCGGCGCGATCGAGGCGGTGCAGTATCCACCGCTCCTGCCGGCCCTGGTCGCGCTCCACGAGCGGGCGCTCGGCACGGCCGACTATGTGGTCGTCGGCTCCCGTCTCCGGCTCTGCTATTTCGTGCTCTCGGGTGCGTACCTGCTGGCCGCGTACTTCGTGCTGCGGTCGTTCCTGCGGCCCCCGCCGGCGCTCGCGGCGACGGCGGGCACGGGCCTCTCATTCTATGCGTTTCTGTACCCGTCGGACACGCTCTATGCGGAGATCCCGTTCGCGCTAATCACGATGCTGTTCCTGCTCTGCCTGCGCCGCCGCGATCGGCCCGGGTACGGTATCGCCGCCGGGGTGCACGCCGCGATCGCCTATCTCCTGCGGACGGCGGGCATCACGCTGCTCGCCGTCTGGGTGCTCGACAGCCTCGTGCGCCGGCGCTTCCGACAGGCGACGGCGCGCGCCGCCCTGGCGCTGCTGCCGGTGCTCGCGTGGCAGTCGCATGTCGCACGGGTGTCGGGAAGCGCGGAATATCAGCGGCCGGCCTACCCCTACCAGCGCGCCGACTTCTACTACTCGAACGTGACCTATCAGCAGAACAGTTGGCTCGTCGACCCGTTCCGGCCCGAACTGGGGCACACCTCGCCGCGGGAGCTGGGCGAACGGATCGGACGAAATCTCCTGGCCATCCCACGTTCCATCGGCGAGAGCGCCTGGATCGCGGTGGCCAGCGGGCCTTACCTCGTGGACAAGCTGTACCACGCGCTTGGACGGCGGGATGCCGCACCATCCAGCGGCGAGGTTCTCGCGGTGACCGGCGCCCTCATCACGCTGCTCGGCGCCGGTGCGCTGCTCGGGGCATGCCTGCTGGTTCGCCGAGGGGAGTGGCTGCTACCCCTGTTCTACGGCGTCTCGATCGCGATGATCACGCTCACGCCCTGGCCGAGTCAATTCTGGCGGTATCTCGCCCCGTTCGCGCCGCTGTCGTTCCTGTTCGCCATCGTGGCCCTCGAAGCGACGGCCGCGCGGCTCGCGCGACAGCCCGGATGGGGCCGGGCCGCCGGTGCGGTCGTCGCCACCGTGCCGCTGACGGTGCTGCTGCTGGTGCAGGCCGGGGCCGCGGCTGGTTACCTTCGGGGTCTGCTTCCGATCAGCTACTACGCGCCGGACGGGACGGAGCGGCAGGACCGGCTGCTCACGTACGAGCCGGCCTGGCATGCCCTCGATCCTGCGCTCGAGTACGTCAGGCGCCACGCCGCTGCCACCGACGTCATCGCGACGTCGGTCCCGCACCTGGCCTACCTGCGCACCGGCAAACAGTCGGTCCTGCCCCCGCTCGAGTCCAATCCGGAGACCGCAGCGGAGTATCTCGATGCGGTCCCCGTCTCATGGCTCGTGCTCGACGACCTGGGACTGCCGGGGTTCTCGGAACGATATGCGGCGCCCGTCGTACGCCGACGACCCGAGGACTGGCGCCTCGTCTACACCACCCCTGGAACCGGAGCGAGGGTCTATGAGCGGGTCCGCTGAATGAGCGCACCGGCCAGCGTCGCGAAACCCCGCCTCGGCGCGGCCCTGGCCT
The DNA here is from genome assembly GCA_025927545.1 of Gemmatimonadales bacterium. Classification (GTDB taxonomy): domain Bacteria; phylum Gemmatimonadota; class Gemmatimonadetes; order Gemmatimonadales; family GWC2-71-9; genus CAVVWJ01. The sequence goes on along the minus strand of JAICLE010000011.1, from coordinate 5,196 downwards.
GGGGTGCATGGATGGCGATGTCCGCGGCCGCCCTCCTGCTCCTGGTGCGCTTCGCCAGTAACGTCCCTTCCTGGGACGACTGGGACATGGTCCCGGTGCTCACCCACAACCAGCCGGTCACCTGGGACTGGCTCTGGTCGCAGCACAACGAGCACAGGGTGCCGCTGCCGCGGCTGCTGTTCCTCGGTCTCAACCGGCTCACCGTGACCGACATGCGGGTCACGATGTACTTCGATGTGCTGGTCATGGCCGCCCTGGCCGCCGCGATGCTCCTCGCGGCGGCACGGCTCCGTGGCCGGCCGGGCACGGCAGACGCGTTCTTCCCCCTTGCGCTGCTCAACTGGGGCCAGGCGGCGAACATGCTGTGGGGCTGGCAACTTCAGTTCTTCGCGTCCGTCGCCCTGGCGTGCGTGGCGCTCCTGGCCATCGTGCGCGCCGGCGCGGAGCTGCCCCCGCGGCGGGCCGCGGCCATCGTGGGCCTTTGCGCCCTCCTGTTGCCGCTCTGCGGCGCCAATGGCCTCGGCATGGTTCCGGCGCTCGCCGCGTGGCCGCTGGCGATCGCGCTGCTTCCCGAGTCCTGGACCGGCGCTCCGAGATCCCGCGGTGACAAGCTGCTCCTGATGCTCGGCGGCGGCGTGCTCGTTCTCACCGCGGTCTACTTCGTCGGGTGGCAGCCCGTGCCCTACCACCCGAAGAGCCGGAGCGTCCACCAGACGCTCGAGACCGCGCTGCAGTTCCTCACCATCGGCCTCGGCCCGGCCACGCGGGAATCCTGGCCGGTGTCGGGGCTCGTCACGTTGGCCGTGTTTGCCGCCACGGGGACGCTCACGATCCGCGTCTGGCGCGACCGGCCCGGGGAACGGGCCCGCGCCGCCGGCCTGCTCTGCTTCTTCGCTGCCCTGGCCTCGCTTGCGCTCGGGCTCGGCCTGGGCCGCGACGGGTTCGAAACCCGCTACGTCACACTCGCACTGCCGGCCTGGTGCGCGGTGTACTTCGCATGGTCGCTCTACGGCGGCCGCATCAGCACGCCCGCCCGCGCCACGCTTGCGCTCGCGGCGCTCGCCACGGTCTGGGGCAATACCGCCTTCGGACTCGGCTACGCGCGCGAGCTGCGCGCGCAGCTCGGCGGGTTCGAGCACGACATGGCCGCCGGCACCCCGGCCCACGAGCTGCTGCACCGTTACGGCACGTGGCTTCATCCGCACCAGGAGATCACCGCCCGCTATCTGCCGATGCTGAGGCGCGCCGGGGTCGGCCGCTTTGCGGCGCTTCGGGAGGACCCGCCCATGCTGGCGATCCCGCTCGATCTCCGCCCGATCGAGACGACGCAGCTCACGTGGCAGGACAGCACGGCGCGCGTCGCCGGCCCGCGGCCCGCGCTGCGCTTCCGGCTCCCCGCCGACCGTCTGGCCGCGGGTGTCCGCCTCCGCTATCGCTATCTGAGCGACGACCGCACGCTGCCGTACATCAGCCTCCGCTGGAAGCCCCTGAACGCGCGCGAGTTCGATCCCGCGCACTTCTACAAGTATTCCCCCACGGGCGACCGGGCCAACTGGGAGCGGGGAAGCTTTGACGCGGTCCACGACTCGGCCACCACCCTCACGGTGTGGATCTCGGACACGGTGGGAGAGATCAGCATCACCCCGGATTTCCGGCCCGCGGTCTTCCACATCGACGAGCTCTCCCTGCTCGTGCCGGACCGCAGCCGGTGAGCGGGCCGGCGGTCGTGGTCCTCGGCGGCGGGCTGTCGGGTGTCGCTGCCGCGTACGCGCTCGCGCGCGCCGGGCTCACCGACATTACCGTGGTGGAGCGCGGCCCGGTGCTGGGCGGACTCGCCGGCAGCTTCGAGCAGGACGGGCAGTTCTACCCGCTGGGGTACCACCATATCCTGCATCGGGACCGGCCACTGCACTATTTCCTCGACCTGATCGGCGCGCTCCCGACCGTCCGCTGGCGCCGAGTGCGGATGCTGTTCCACCTCGGCGGACGCGCGTACGATCTCGGCTCGCCGGCCGGCTTTCTGGCGTTTCCGATGTCGCTGCGGGACAAGGCAGGCTTCGTCCGCCTGATGCTCAAGGCCTTCAACAAGCGGGATTGGTCGGACTGGCTCGACCGGAGCGCGGCCGACCTGGTAGATCGCTACGCCGGCGCCGGCACCCGCGAGGCACTGTTCGAGCGGCTGACCCGGCTCAAGTTCGAGTTGCCCTGTGCGCAGGTGAGCGGTGCCTGGCTCGGCGCCCGGCTTCACTACCGCGAGGGCTCGGCGCCGCTGGGCTACATCCCGGGCGCCAACTGGACCAAGGTCCTCTGCGACGGTGTAGCCCGTCTGCTCACGGACGCCGGCGTGACGGTGCGGCTCGACGCGACCGTGCACCGGCTCCTGACCGACGGCGGACGCGTCCTCGAGGCCGAGCTGAGCACGGGCGAGCGCATCGGCGGCGACATCTTCGTGAGCACCATCCCGACCGAGGTCTACCTGCGCCTGCTGGACGCCGACCGCACCCCGGAGCTCGAGCGGATACGATACTCCGCGCTCATCTCCGTGGTATGCGCCACGCGGCAGGCGGTGGATGCCCGATCGTACTGGATCAACCTGGCGTCGCTCGACCGGACGGCCTGCGGCATCTTTCTGCTGAGCTCGCTCAACCCCACCATCGGCCGGCCGGGCGATACTTGCGTAAACTTCGTGACCCACCTTCGCGGACGCGACCGGCCGCTGTTCCAGGCATCCGACGACGAGCTGCTCGCGCGCTACCGCGATGATTTCCGGGTGGTGTTCGGCTTCGATCTCGACCCGTTCTGGGCACATGTCGCCCGCGTGCCGATGTATTCGCCGGTCTTCGGGCGGAGCTTCAGGAACCCGCCGGTCCGGAGCGCTTCATGGGACAACATGTACTTCGGCGGAAACTACCGCGCGTTTCCCTCGATCGTCTCGACCGGCACCGCGCTGGCGTCGGGACTCGAGACCGGCCGAGCCGTCCTCGCGGACCTGGGCGCGCCCACGGACCTGCCGGCCATGGCCGCCGGGTTCCGGCTTGGCGCGATGCCCCGTGGCTGAACCGAGCACCCGGGAGGGCCCGACCATGACCGTGACCGAGCTCGTCTCGCCCCGCGCAGCCACGCGCGGGCTCGCGCTGGTGCGGGCGCTCCGCCCGCACCAATGGGTGAAGAACCTGCTGCTCTTCGTGCCGGTCGTGCTCGACCACAAGCTGTTCCACGCCGCGACGATGGCCAGGACGGCCACGGCATTCGTCGCCTTCTGCTGCGCCGCGTCGAGCGCGTACGTGCTCAATGACATTCTCGACCGCGACGCGGACCGGAACCACCCCGTCAAGCGTGCGCGTCCGTTCGCGTCCGGCCAGTTGAGCCCCGGGCTCGGAATCTTTCTGGTCCCCGCGCTCCTGGCGCTCGGGTTCGCGGTCAGCTGGTCCACGCTGCCGGTGGGCTTCATCGATCTGCTCGCAGTGTACGTGGTGCTCACGACGGCCTACTCGGTCTACCTCAAGCGCGTAGCGGTGGTGGACGTGCTGCTGCTTGCCGGCCTCTACACCCTGCGGGTGCTGGGCGGCGTCGCCGCGTCCGAGGTGCGCTTCTCCACCTGGCTGCTGGCCTTCGCGATGTTCCTCTTCCTGAGCCTGGCGTTCCTCAAGCGGTATACCGAGGTGAGCGCCATGGAAGGCGCCGCGACGGATCAGGTGCGGCGCCGCGGCTACATCCGCGGTGACCGGGAATGGCTCGGCTCCATGGGGGGTGCGAGCGGATACATGTCGGTGCTCGTGCTTGCGCTCTACATCAACAGCGAACAGGTGCTCGCGCTCTACCGTGAACCGCTGCTGCTGTGGCTCATCTGCCCGCTGCTGCTGTTCTGGATCAGCCGGATGTGGCTCATGGCGCACCGCGGGCGGATCTTCGATGACCCGATCGTCGCCACGGTGCGTGATCCCGCGAGCTACCTGCTCGGCGCACTGGTCGCCCTGGTCCTCTACTTCGCGCTGTAGCATGCCCGCCTACCGCTCCTGGGGCCGCTACCCCGACGCCACGCCGCGGGCGGTGGTGCCCGTGGTGTGGCGCTCCGACCCGCCGGCGCTCGACCGGTTGGGCGGCCCGATGCTCGCGTACGCCTGCGGCCGGAGCTACGGGGATAGCTGCCTCAACGATGGCGGTTTCCTGCTCGATGTGCGCCGGCTCGACCGGCTGATCGCGTTCGACCAGGAGCGCGGCCTGCTCCGGTGCGAGGCGGGGGTCACGCTGGCGGCGATTCTGGCGCTGACCGTGCCACGCGGATGGTTCCTGCCCGTGCTGCCCGGCACCCGGTGGGTATCAGTGGGCGGGGCCATCGCCAACGACATCCACGGCAAGAATCATCATCGCGCCGGTACCTTCGGAGCACACGTCACCAGGCTCGAGCTGCTCCGCTCCGACGGCGGACGGATCGTCTGCACCCCTGAGGACGAGCTCTTCCGAGCCACCATCGGCGGCCTCGGTCTCACCGGCCTCGTGCTTTGGGCCGAAATCCAGCTCAAGCCGGTTCCCGGCCCCGGCATCGCCATGGAGCGGATCCGCTTTCCCGACCTCGAGGCGTTCTTCGAGCTGGCGGCCGAGGACCAGCGGTTCGAGTACACCGCGGCGTGGGTGGATTGCCTGGCCCGGGGGCGGCGCATGGGGCGCGGAATCTATCTACGCGGTGACCACGCCCCGCTGGGTCATCAGGGGCCTTCCCCGCTTCGGCCGGCGCGACTCCGGGTGCCCGCCGATGCGCCGGCGGGACTCCTCAATCGCTGGACTCTGGGTCTGTTCAACGAGGCGTACTATCGCGGCCAGCTCCGGTCGCGGCACCGGTCCACCGTCCCGTACACCCGCTTTTTTTTCCCTCTGGACGGCGTGGGCGAGTGGAGCCGTCTCTACGGCCCTTACGGATTCCTGCAGTACCAGTGCGTGGTGCCCGATGAGCCGGGCGCCGGCCCTATCCGGACCATCTTTCAGCGGATCAGCCGCTCGGGAGAGCCGGCGTCGCTCGCCGTGCTCAAGCGTTTCGGCGGGGCGCCCTCGCCGGGTCTGCTGTCGTTTCCCCGCGAGGGGATGACCCTGGCGGTCGATTTCGCGTTCCGCGGTCGGCTCACGCTCGCACTGCTCGACGAGCTGGACGCGGTGGTTCGCGAGGCGGGTGGCGCGGTCTATCCGGCCAAGGACGCGCGG
>JAICLE010000009.1 GCA_025927545.1 Gemmatimonadales bacterium | reverse complement strand
GACCCCTCGACCCGTCGCCCGCCACCATGCCGCCGCTACGATCCGGGGTGCGCCCCACGTGTGGCTGGCGCCGTTCCGAGCCTGGCTTCGAGTTGTTCCAGCAGCGCCCGGGCCGCCGATTCCGAGGATGCCGGATTCTGCCCGGTGATCAGGTTGCCGTCCGTCACGGAATGATCCGCCCAATCCGCGCCCTTGGAGTACTTGCCGCCGTCGGCACGGAGGGCGTCCTCCACCAGGAACGGCACCACGTTCGTGAGGCCGACCGCGGCTTCCTCGCTGTCGGCGAAGCCGGTGACTACCTTCCCCTTGACCAGGGGCGTCCCGTCGGCGGCCTTCGCGTGGCGAAGCGCCGCCGGACCATGGCACACGGCCGCTACGGGCTTCCCCGCGGCGTACAGCCGCTCGATCAGCGAAATGGAATCCCGGTCTTCCGCCAGATCCCACAGCGGCCCGTGGCCGCCCGGATAGAAGACCGCGTCGTAATCGTCCGCCGAGACGGTCGAGAGCTTGGCCGTGTTCGCCAGCGCGCGCTGCGCGTCCGGATCCTTCCTGAATCGCCGCATGGCTGGAGTCTGGGCCTCGGGGTCATCGCTCTTGGGGTCGATCGGCGGTTGGCCCCCCTTGGGTGACGCGAGGGTGATGTCGACACCCGCGTCCTTAAGGACGTAATACGGCGCCGCGAGCTCCTCCAGCCAGAAGCCCGTGGGTTGACCGGTATCGCCCAGCCGGTCGTGGGACGTGAGTACCATGAGGACCTTTGCCATCGTTCGACTCCATGTTATTGCGGGTTCTGCCCTGGCGCGCGCAGCCGGCGCGTGCCCGGCGCTCCAGCGGAGCGCACTCCCAATTGCAGCATAGCGCGGGTTCGCGTGGTTGCAACCCACGACGGTCCTCGAACGCGAAACCACCGCCGAGAGTCGCGACCTCTTGGCGGCGGTTCACTGAGTTGATAGGCGGTCCCGGTTGAGGGGAGCGGCCGGAGATCCCCAAATGCGCTTTCACCCAAGCGCGGTCAAGATAGTTCTACCGCAGCCGCATGATCCGCCCGCCCGATGGCACCCCGTCCGAGTTGACGAGAAACAGCAGATACGGCCCCGGCGGTGCCGCGGTCCGGCTCGCGGGCAGTGTCACGGAAAGTCCGCCCGACGCCTGCGAGAACTCGAGCGGCACGAGGAGCTGGGCCTGGTCGAACGCGTGCGTGACGGACCCGGTCCGGATCAGCGTCACCTTGGCGATGGCCGGACCGTCCGGCGTGGCTAACGCGAGAGCCTGCCCGTACCCCACGTCATCCGGGGTCGCTCCGCTGATGACCGGGCGCACGCCCTTGAACAGATACGGGGGCGAGTACAGCTCGTAGTTGAGGTTGTTGGGGACCCCGCCGCCGTCGCCGCCGCCGCTGTGGAGCACCCGGCCGTCCGGCAGCAGCACCGTCGTCGAGTGATAGCCGCGGAGCAGCGGCGCGGCGCTCGCGAGCTGGGTCCACTGTCCGGTGGCCGGGCTCCACAGCTCGGCCACGTTGACGGCGCCGGCCGGGTCCGCGCGGTCGGCGAGGCTGGTGCCGCCGGTGACCAGCACGTCCCCGGTCGGCAGCAGGGTAGCATTGGTGTTCCAGCGGGCGTAGGCCATGGAGCCGGTGTACGTCCACTGGGGTGAGGGGGTGTTCAGGTCGATGACCTCGGCGGTGCTGGTCGGCGGAGTGCCACCGCCGACGTAGAGGATCTTGCCGGGCAGGTACATGACCGCGGAGCCATAGGGACGGGCGCCGAAGTTCAACCGAGGGCCGTTGGACCACTCGCCGGTCCCCGTGACGTCGAGCCAGCGCGACTGCTGCGCCGCCCCGGCGTAGAACACCCGGCCGTCGGGCGCGACGAACGTGCGGGGGTAGTTCGGCAGCGTCCGGCTCGCCGTCGTGAGCTTGCGCCATGCACTTCCGTTCCAGATTTCCGGGATGGCGTTGACCGCGCCCGACTCGTCCTGTCCCGAGAGCACCAGCACCTCCCCGTTTGGCAGGGTAGTGGTGGTCGGATACCAGCGGCCCGCCGCCATCGGCGCGGCCGCCTGCCACGAGCCGGTGGCCGGGTCGAAGATGTTGGTGCTGGGCAGGCCGTGGCCGTTGCTGATGTGCCCGCCGGCCACGAGCAGCTTGCCATCGGGCAGGAACGTGTGGCCGGCGCAGAACAGGAGCGAAGGGCTGGGCACGGCCGTGAAGATTTCCGTCGCCGGATCCCAGACCTGGGGCGAGCCCGCGAGGCCCCAGCTCAGCACCCGGCCGTTCGCCAGCAGATGGAGATGGAGCTGGACGATGGGCGAACGCCTCACCGATGACCACTCCCCGGCCAGCGCTGATGGGGAGAGTGCGGTGACGGTCACGCTGGACGTGCCCTGAATACCCTCGCTCGTCGCGGTGATGATCGCCGTGCCGGCGGCCACGCCGGTCACCCGGCCCGTGCTCGAGACGGTGGCCGCCCGAGGGGCGTTGGTCGCCCAGGTCACGGTGCGCCCGCTCAGCGGCCGGCCCTGCGCGTCCTTGGGCGTGGCGGTGAGCTGCACCGTGCTGCCGGCGGCGATGGTCGGCGCCGACGGCGTGACCTCCACCGAGGCCACGCCCGGAGGAGTGGCGCTGACCGTGATTCGCGCCGTGCCGCTCTTCCCTTCGCTCGTCGCCGTGATCGTCGTGGTCCCCTCCGCCACCGCGGTGACGAGGCCGGCGCCCGATACGGTCGCCACCGCGGCATCCCCGCTCGCCCAGGTCACGGCACGGCCGGTCAGCGGCTCGCCTCCCGCGTCCGTTAGAGCCGCCGCGAGCTGCAGGGTCCCCCCGACCGCCACGCTCGCCGAATCCGGCGACACGTCGACCGACGCCACCGGGCTCGACGACGATGCGGCCTTGATCTCGAGACCCAGCGCGCCGCCGTTCGCCCTGGACCACCGGCCGTCGATCGTGCGGTCGCCGGTCGACCGCTCGGCCTGGAGGTCGGAGGGCGGCGTCTCGCCGGACGGGCGCTCGGCAATCTCGGTGAACCCCGCGCCGGGAGTGATGCCCGCCGCGCTCCTCCGGACGCCGATGACCCCGTACGCAACGTTGCCAGGGCTCGCGAAGGCGCCGAGCGTCACGACCAGTCCGGTGACGTTGTCGCCGCGGGCGGGGGCGGACTGCGCGATGGCGTTGCCGCCATTCGTGCCGGACGTCTCCACCCCCTTCCATTGCGAGACGATCCACTCGCAGTTGGCCTGCATGGTGGTGAACGTGATCCTGAGCGGCCCGCTGCCGGGGGAGGAGCTGAGCGCGCGGAAGACGGTCAGTCGCTTGTGTGGGCTGGCCATACCGTCGAAGGTCACGGTCGCGACCTGGGTCCACGCCGCCATGCCGCCGCCCGTGACGGTAGGACTCGGCGCGGCCGCGGTGCCATTATGGCCCAGCACGGCGACCGTGACGAGCGCGTTGGCTGCCGGCGCGATGCTCGCGGTGGCGCAGACCTTTGCATTCACCGCGCTGTTCCCCGACGTGAGCCGGGTGTGGACGATGCTGGTGGCCCCGGCCTCCGCCATCTCCGCGGCTGATGGCGCCCCGCGCGCCGGGGCGCCGGCAGCTTCGGGTGGGTCGGTGGGCTGCTCGACGCAGGTGGCGGTCAGGCCCACCACTAGGACGCCGGCAAGGCTCGACAGAAGGCGGGGGAAGGTCGAGTTGGACATGGGAAATACCAGTGCCCGTCTCGTCATCGAGCGAGCACGTCAAGGGGCCGGCAAGCCCGTGTATGATGTAGGGACCGGTGGAGAGAACATGCAGCTCGGCCCAGGCTCTTTGCAATCCAGGCTACGCGGGCGACGTCAAGCCCATGTCAAGCGCGACGCCCTCGCCCGGGGAACCCTTCCGCTAGCCCGTCCGTTACGTGCCCATGTCATCCATCGAGCTCGGCCTCGACACCTTCGGCGACGTCTCCGCGGATGCGGCCGGCCGCCCCCGATCGCAGGCCCGCGTCCTCCGAGACGTCCTCGCCGAGGCCGCCCTCGCCGACCAGCTCGGCGTCCACTCCTTCGGCCTCGGCGAGCACCACCGCCCCGACTTCGCCATCAGCGCCCCGGAAGTCGTTCTCGCCGCCATCGCCGCACGCACCGCCCGCATCCGCCTAGGCACCGCCGTCACTGTGCTCAGCACCGACGATCCGGTCCGCGTTTACGAACGCTTCGCCACCCTCGATGCCGTCTCCAACGGCCGCGCCGAGGTGATCCTCGGCCGCGGCTCGTTCACCGAGTCGTTCCCGCTCTTCGGCTACTCGCTCGATGACTACGAAGTCCTTTTCGAGGAGAAGCTCGCGCTGTTCGCGGCCATCCGGGATGCCGACCAGACCGGCCGGCCGGTGCGCTGGAAGGGCACCGTGCGTCCGCCGCTCGACGTGGCCTCCGTCACTCCCCGAGTGGAGCAGCCGCTCAGCGTCTGGGTGGGCGTCGGCGGGAGCCCCGAGTCGGTCGTCCGGGCGGCGCGATACAACTTCCCGCTCACGCTCGCCATCATCGGCGGCGATCCGCGCCGCTTCGCACCCTACGTCGAGCTCTACCACCAGGCGCTCGCCCGGCTCGGGCGCCCGCCGCTGCTCGTCGGCGTCCACTCGCCGGGCCACATCGCCGACACCGACGCCGAGGCCCGCGAACAGCTCTGGCCCCACTACCAGGTGATGCGCAATCGGATCGGCGCCGAGCGCGGCTGGGGCCCCACCAGCCGGGCGGAGTTCGACCGCGAGATTGCCGTGGGATCGCTTTACGTCGGCTCGCCAGAGACCGTCGCACGGAAGATCGCTGCGACCGTCGGCGTCCTCGGCGCCTCCCGCTTCGATCTCAAGTACAGCGCCGGCACGCTGCCGCACGAGACCATGCTCCGGAGCATCGAGCTCTACGGCCGCGAGGTAATCCCCCGCGTACGGGAGCTGGTCGGCGCAGCAACCCAGAGATCGGCAGAGCAGGGGACGGCCGCGTCGGTCGGGTAGGGGTGTCATGAAAATCGTCGTCATCGGCGCCACCGGGAACATTGGCGGCGCATCTCGCAGGAAGCCTTGAGCCGCGGCCATGAAGTCGTGGGCGTCGTGCGGGATCCCGCCGCCGTCCAGCCACCCGATCCGCGCGTCCGCCTGGTGAAAGGCGATGCCACCCGGGCGGAGGACGTCGCCCGAGTCGTCCGGGGTGCCGACGCGGCGGTGAGCGCGATCTCGCCCCGGCCCAACGCACGCGGGCTCCCCGCGCCCTCCCTCGCCGCGAACGCGCGCGCCCTCATCGCCGGCCTCCGGGCCGCCGGCGTGAAGCGCGTCCTCCATGTGGGCGGCGCCAGCAGTCTCGAGGTCGCCCCCGGAAAGGTCCTGGCCGATCAGCCGGGCTTCCCCGACGCCTCCAAGGCCGAGGCGCGCGAGGGACGCCAGGCGCTGTCCGTCTGGCGCAGCGAGGCCGAGGGACTCGACTGGACCTACCTCAGCCCGGCCGAAGAGCTCGGCCCGGGTGAGCGCACCGGGAAGTACCGGACGACGGGAGACCGGCTGCTGACCGACTCGGCGGGGAAGTCATCTCGTTCGAGGACTACGCGGTCGCGGTGCTGGACGAGCTGGAGCGCCCGCGGCACATCGGCGAGCGCTTCGGGGTGGCGTACTGATGTGACTTGAACGCAGCGAAGGGATCCTGGCCGCCGGGAGCGACTTGTTCCCGGGGCAAGATCCCTCGCGTTCGATGAGGATTAGATGTTGGGCTGACCGGCTGCCCAGAGCTCGTTCAGGACCCCTGCCGCCGGCTCGACGTCGACGCGGTGAGGTCTGCCCCGACCGACCCCGCTGTCTGCGTGGCCAGCGCCAGATGCTGCTGCACCGCGGGCAGCATCCGCGAGGCCAGCGCCTTCAGCGACGCCACCCGTCCGTTCTCGGCTTCCTGCTTGAACAGATCGACGGCCTGGCGGTCGTAATCCACCATGGCGGCCATGTAGTTCTTGTCGAACGAGGAACGGCTCGTTCCCAGAAACCGGTCGACCACCTGCTTGTGCTCTCGCAGCACGACGGGCGCGGGGAACGCCGCCTGTTTCGCCGCGGCCGCGAGCTCCTCGTTTGTCCGGGAGTACTCGGCCACCATCCGCTTGCCGAAATCGGTGACGCCGGCGCTCGAACCCTTCTTCTCCGCCAGCTTCCCGAGCTTCACCTGCAAGAGACCAAGGCTGCCGGCCATCTGGATGAAGCTGCTGTCCGTGGCCAGCCCCGCCTGCTGCGCCGCTACCGGCGCCGGGGCCGCCATCGCGCTCAGCAGGAGGCCGGCAACCGCTGCGGGGGCCAGAAACTTGACGACCATACTCTGATCCTTTCGTGTAATGCCGAAGTGGACTCGATCCGGGCTCCAGCTTTAGACGGACGATTGCCCCAGATGGTTTCGTCTGCTGGTGACGTCCCGCCGGATGTGGCTCTCCGGGGTCCGGTGCTGGCCCGCCAACCCCTTTCCCCCCATCTTTCACCCCTCCCCACGCAAAGCCCACGGATGACCGAGCCGATGTCCCGACTGCAGGCGGCCCTCGCCGATCGCTACCGCATCGAGCGGGAGCTCGGCCAAGGCGGCATGGCGACCGTATACCTCGCCGAGGACCTGAAGCACCACCGCCGGGTGGCGGTGAAGGTGCTGCGCCCGGAGCTGGCCGCCACGCTCGGCCCCGAGCGTTTCGCCCGGGAGATCGAGGTCGCGGCCCGGCTCCAGCATCCCCACATCCTGGGCCTGCTCGACTCGGGCGACGCAAGCGGCTTCTTCTATTACGTGATGCCGTACGTCGAGGGCGAGACGCTGCGCGACCGCCTGACCCGCGGCGGCGAGCTGCCGGTACCCGAGGCGGTGCGGCTGCTTGGCGAGATCGCCGAGGCACTCTCCGCAGCTCACCAGGCGGGCGTGGTCCATCGCGACATCAAGCCGGAAAACGTGATGCTGTCGGGCCGGCACGCCATGGTCATGGACTTCGGCGTGGCCAAGGCGGTGACCGAGGCCGTGAGCGGCCCCCAGCTTACGTCGGCCGGTGTGGCGCTTGGTACGCCGGCCTACATGGCGCCGGAGCAGGCCACGGCCGACCCGCAGATGGACGGACGGGTGGACATCTATGCCCTCGGCGTGATGGGCTACGAGATGCTCACCGGCGCGCCTCCTTTTGCCGGGCTCAGCCCGCAGCAGACCCTGGCGGCCCATGTGACCCGCGCCCCGGTGCCGGTGGGCCACCAGCGCGACGGGCTCTCCCCCGCCCTCGAGGCGCTGGTGATGCGCTGCCTCGCCAAGCGGCCCGCCGACCGGTTTCAGACCGCGGACGAGTTGGTGGCGGCACTCGAGCCGCTGGCCCTGCCGAGCGGCGGGATAACGCCGACCCAGACGCGGCCCGTGGCGGCCCGTCCGGTGAAATCGCCGGGGAAATTCCGCTGGAGCTGGGCGGCGGCGGCGGCGGCGCTGCTGGCCGCCGTCGCGCTCGTTGTGTGGAAGCCCTGGGCGCGCACTGCTGCCCGTCCACTCGACCCCAATCTCGTCGCCGTCCTGCCGTTCCGCACCGCCGGCGCCGACCCGAGCGTGCAGTACCTGCGGCAGGGCATGGTGGATCTGCTGCAGGCGAAGCTCACCGGCGAAGGCGGCCCACGCGCCGCCGACACCCGCTCGGTGCTGGCCGCCGTGCGCGACGCCGGCGGCGGCGATGCCCAGGATTTACCGGAGGACGCCGTTGCCGGCGTGGCGCGGAAGGTTGGTGCCGGGCGAGTGCTGCAGGGCAGTATCGTGGGATCGGCGGATCATCTGGTCATGAACGCGTCGCTCGTTTCCGTTCCAGGGGGCAAGACCCTGACGCAGACCAGCGTGGCCGGGTCGAAGGACAGTCTCTTCATCCTGATCGACCGGCTCACGGCGCAGTTGCTGGCCCTCGGCGCCGGCGCGAGCTCCGCGCAGTTGAGTGCGCTCACGACGACCAACCTCGATGCCCTCCGCGCCTACCTCGACGGCGTCGCCGCCTACCGCCGCGGTGCGTTCCAGAACTCCACGCCGCTGCTCGCCCGCGCGGTGGAGCTGGATTCGACGTTCGCGCTCGCGCTGTCCGCCCTCGTCGAGTCCGACGGCTGGCACCCCGCGACTACGGACATCCGGCGGATCCAGCGGCTTGCGTGGCAGTACCGCGACCGGCTGAATCCGCAGGACCAGCTCTTCCTGTCGCTTCGGCTCGGCTCACGCTATCCGAAGACGACGCCCTGGACCGTGCGGATCGCGGACGCCGAGCATGCCGTGCAAGCCATTCCCGAGAGCGCCGATGCCTGGTATTACCTGGGCGATGACCTGTTCCATTTCGGCCGTCTGGCGGAGATTCCCGAGCCGGAGCTCAGGGCCCGGCAAGCGTTCGAGCAGGCATTCCAGCGCGACTCGCTCTATGGCGGCCCGATCCAGCATCTCGCGTCCCTGACCCACGCGGCGGGCGATACGGCCGCGCAGCGGCTCTGGACCCGCCGGTTGATCGCACTCGATTCGGCCGCGGAGGGCGTGCCGATGGCGCGGTGGAATCTGCTCCAGGCCGACCGGGACGGGGCGGGAATCGCGGCGTTTCTCTCCGGCCTCGATTCCGGGTCCGCGCAGGTTCCGCGAGGAATCCTGTTTTTCACTCCGCTCGACAGCGTCACGATCGCGCATCGCGACAGCTTCCTGGATGCCGTCCATCGTCTCTCCGCGACGAAGGCGGAACGGATCGTCATGGCCGCCGACCGCGCGCGTTACCTCTGGAACGTGGGTCGCCCCGCCGAGGCCGCAAAGTGGATCGACACGCTGGCGACGTTGGACCAGCACGGCGCCGGACAGGTCTCGGACCTCGGCGCCTTCTGGTTCGGCGGCGGCCCGGCGGATACCACGATCATGGACGCCGAACAGCTCGACATCTGGCGCACCTGGCGGGGAGACGCAGCGGCGGGCCGGCGGCTGCTGGAGCGCTGGCGGGACCTGGCTGCGAAGGACTCGACGGACGGCTTCTACGGCCGCGGGGCTGCCATCGTCCAGGCCAAGCTGGCTCTCGATCGCCATGACCCGGAGGCCGCGCATCTGGTCGACGTCGCCGATTCGCTCTGGCGCGGGCGCGAGGGCGGGGCGAGCTGGGCCTCGCTCGAGCTGGCGCGCCTCTACGAGCGGCAGGGCCGGGTCGACCGCGCCCTCCGCGCGCTGCGGCGCCGCTGGCTCCCCCTGGGCGAGCCCGAGTCCGCCGGCCTCGCCGAGTCGTACCGCTTGGAGGGCAGGCTCGCAGCCCTGGCCGATGACCGCATCGGCGCCCTCCGCGCCTACCGGAACTATCTTCGGATGCGGGTGGACCCCGAGCCGTCCCGCGTCCCACAGCTCGACAGCGTGCGGGCGGAGCTGAGCGCCGTGGGCGATCTGGAAGGAACGCGATAGGCTCCTCCCCGCCATGCTCCGCCTCGGCCTCCCTGCTGCCCGCGGTCCTGGTCCCGGGGCGCCCTCCACGCTAGCCTTTGGGGACGGCAGTACGTGCCCAGACGACTCCGCCACCATTCGCACCGCCTAGCGACGCTCGGCGTCGGGGCTTCCCCCATGACGCGTTCCGGTCCCTTGCAGGTCCGCTCGTTCCTGCCCGTCGTCCTCGGTGGCCTCGCGGCCTGCGGGTCGGGCGATCTCGCGCTCCCGAATCAGGGCCAGCCGTCCGAAATTCAGGTCGTGCGGGGTGACCGCCAGAGCGGCACCATCGGCCAGCCGGTGGGCGACTCGCTCGTGGTGCGCGTGGTCGACGCGTTCGGCGCGCCGGTGGCGGGGGTCGAGGTGACTTGGACCGCGGAAACGGGCGGGAGCGTGAACCCCGCCGCCGTCCTGACGCTAACCGATGGCCGCGCGGCAACCGAGCGCGTGCTGGGTTCCGAGCTCGGCACCTACGTCACCACCGCTGCCCTGGCCAGCGTGGGCGAGACTCCCGAGCCGGCAGTGTTCACCACGGTCGGCGTCGCCGCGCGTCTGGCCTTCGCCGTCACGCCGCCTGCTACAGCCACCAGCGGCGTGCCGCTCGATCCCGCGCCCGCGCTCCAGCTCCTCGACGCTGCCGGCAATGCGCTCGCCCGCGATGGGGTGGTGGTGACGGCGCAGATCCTCGTGGGCGACGGCAGCCTGGCCGGCACGACCACCGCGACCAGTGACGCGGCCGGCGGAGTCGTCTTCGCCGGCCTCGCCCTCCAGGGCACGCCCGGCACCCGTACCCTCATCGTCGCCGCCGACGGGTTCGCGCCCGCCACCGCGACGGTCGCGCTCGGCGTCGGCGCGCCGGGCTCCATCGAGGCCGCGGCCGGCGACGGCCAGTCGGCGGTCGTGGCGACCGCTGTGGCGGTTCGGCCGGCGGTGACCGTCCGCGACCGGAGCGGCAATCCGCTCGCGGGCATCCCCGTGGCATTCACCGTGACCGGCGGCGGCGGCTCGCTGGATCACCGCACGCCCGTGACCGGTACCGACGGCGTGGCCACCGCGGGCGACTGGACGCTGGGTCAAACGGCCGGCGCCAACACCCTCGAGGCCACCCTCTCCGGTCTGAACGTGGGCGGGAGTCCCGTGGTGTTCACCGCCACCGGGACCCCAGGTCCGGTCAGCGCGGACAAGAGCACCGTGACCGCCGCTCCCGCGACCATCAAGGCGTCCGAAGGGTCGAACCGGAGCACGATCACGGTTACCGCCCGCGACGGGTTCGACAACCCAATCCCCGGGATGGACGTCACGCTTTCCGCCACCGGCGACGGGAGCGCGCTGGCCCAACCATCGCGACCGACGGGAGGCGACGGATCGACCACAGGGCTTGTGAGCGGCGCGACGCCGGGCAGCCTCGTGGTCTCCGCCATGATCGCCGAGACGGCCGTGACCGAAACCGCCGAGGTCACCGTCGCCCCCGGCACTCCCAGCGCCGCGAAGAGCAGCGCCACCGTGCCCGACGGCACGGCGGGCGCGCCGACCACGGTCGAGATCCGGCTCAGGGACGCGCAGGGCAATGATGTGGTGGGGGAGGCGGGAACGATTGCCGTTTCAGTGGCGGGGGCCAATCCCAGGGGCGCCGTGAAAGCGAGCGATCAGGGCGGCGGGCGATACACCGCGAGCTATACCCCGTCCAAGGCCGGCACCGATCGGGTGCAGGTCCAGGTGTCCCGGACGGCGGTGCCCGGCGCACCCTTTGCCAGCGCGGTGCGGCCGGGCGCGGCCGATGCGGGCGCGAGCCGCGCCATCGTGCCGGCCTGCGTCGAGTTCAACCAGCTCCCGGCTCCGGTCGGCATCACGGCCTTTGACGCCTTCGGGAACCGGGTGACGCGGGGCGGTGACGAGTTCGAGATCCGAATCAACCAGACCACCCCCGTCCGCCCGGCCGACAACGGCGACGGCACCTACTCCGCACGGCTGAATCTGCTGGTCGGCGTCTGGCGGATCGACATCACCCTGCGCGACAAGCCAGTCGGGGGAAGCCCGTTCCAGCTCATCGTGCCTCTCCCGTTCTCCGGCTGCCGGTGACGGATACACGGCAGCCGTGCACGCCGAGACCCGCTACTCGCGCAGATAGTGACAGCTATAGCCGCCGGGATGCTTGCGCAGATAATCCTGGTGATATCCCTCCGCACTGTACCACGCGCCGGCCGGTTCGATCGTCGTCGTGATCGGCCGCTTCCACTTGCCCGATGCCTCCACCCGGGCCTTCACCCGCTCCGCAATCTCCCGCTGCTCCTCCGTCTGCGGAAAGATCGCCGAGCGATACTGCGTCCCGATATCGTTGCCCTGGCGGTTGAGCGTGGTCGGGTCGTGCAGTCGGAAGAACCACTGCTCGAGCAGGTCCTCGTAGCTGAGCACTGACGGATCGAAGGTGACCCGGATCGCCTCCGCGTGGCCCGACTTGCTCTCGTGCGTGTCGTCGTAGGTCGGGTTCGGCAGCCAGCCGCCGGTGTAGCCCACGTCGGTGTCGAGCACGCCGGGTACGGCGCGCAGGATCTCCTCCACCCCCCAGAAGCAGCCGCCGGCCAGCACGGCCACCTCGGTGCGCTGGCCGGCGACGGCTGAGCGGTTTCCTCTCTCCAGCTCTTCCATTGGCGATTCTCCCTTCGGTTCTGCCTGCAGTCTCAGGTGAGGCGAAAGTTGCCTGAGCCCGGATCATCCCCATCACTGTCGCGTCATCCTGACGTTGTGATGTCATTCCGACCGCTGTGATGTAGTCCCGAGCGGCGTGATGTCATCCCGAGCGGAGCGAGGGATCTTGGCGGCGAGCTTCGACCCATTCCCGGGTGAGATCGCTCGTGTTCGCTTCGGATGACATGGACTCAACAGTGCCGCTGCCACGTATCGTGCAGCCACATGCCAACAGCCCATTATTCAGAACGCGCGTGGCCGACCATGCGTTCCGCAGCCGATCGACTCCACCCGCCTGGCTTCGCCTCACCTCTCCAGCGTCAGCGTCATGAATACGCTGTTCGGGTCCGCCCGATACTCCCCGAACGGGCCGCACTCCACGAACCCGTGCCGCACGTACAGCGCCCGCGCCGGCGCGAAGTACGCCCACGACCCCGTCTCCAGGCTCAGCCGCGACATCCCGCGCGCCCGCGCGGCCGCCATGATGTGCCGCAGCATCGCCGAGCCCACGCCCCGCCCGCGCGCCGCCTCCGCCGTGTGCATGGACTTGAGCTCCCCGTGATCCGCGCTCAACCGCCTGAGCGCGCCGACAGCGACCACCGTGTCGCCCTCCCACGCGGACCAGAAGCTCACCTCGGGGGCCCGTAACCCGGAGTGATCGAGGGCGTGCGCGCTCCCCCGTGCCGTCTCCTCCTGTGCCCGGGTCAGATGGACATCGATCAGCCCGGTGACCCTCGGATCGTCCAGGCCTCCTTCGACGATCTGCATGGCGCGCTCACCCCCGGTTGGCATGCGCAGTTCCGGCGGCTCCTGGAGCCGGTCGAGCCCGCAGGCGTCCATCCGGAGAACTATAGTGTGCGCTGATGGACATGAGGACGGCTCCCCGATACTCTAGACCGGAAGGGAACCAACCATGGAGGCC
Source organism: Gemmatimonadales bacterium (assembly GCA_025927545.1). Taxonomy (GTDB): domain Bacteria; phylum Gemmatimonadota; class Gemmatimonadetes; order Gemmatimonadales; family GWC2-71-9; genus CAVVWJ01. The sequence continues at coordinate 45,965 of JAICLE010000009.1, read as the reverse complement.
CGCGTGTCATCGGTCCAGTTCCGTAAGCTCTCCCCCGTCCTCATCGTGGACGCCATCGAGCCATGCCTGCCGTTCTGGACGGAGCGGTTGGGCTTCGCGAAGGTGGTCGAGGTGCCCGAGGGCGACCGGCTCGGCTTCGTGATCCTCACGCGGGACGGCGTCGAGGTAATGTACCAGAGCCGCGACAGCGTCCGGAACGACATCCCGGCGCTGGCCGATACGCCGCCCGGTGCCACGCTCTACATCGAGGTGAGCGACGTCTCGGCGGTCGAGCGGGCAATCGAGGGCATGGAAGTCGTGGTGCCGCGGCGGCAGACATTCTACGGTGCCGACGAGATCGGCATCCGGGAGCCCGGCGGGAACGTGGTGCTGTTCGCGCAGCCTGCTTAGCAGCCGCCGGCCTGGCCATCCGCTCAGGCCGCCGGCTCCCGCGCGACCACGTTCGCGTGCCGGGCGAAGCATCGCCACGCGCCGCCGTCGAGTCGCCAGAGGTTGGTGAACCGCCGGTGCGATACTCTGCCGTCCGGCCCGTCGGTCACCCGGTCGCTTCCCATCACGACGACCACGTCGCCGTGGCGCGCCATGTGCTCGATGTCGATCACCATGGACGTGTGCCGGACGCGGCCGGCCTCGAGCAGCGAGAGTGTCCGCCGCTTGTCATTCACCACGTTGATCGGCGAATTGACGAGGAAGTCGTCGGTCCACAGCCGGTCGAGGGCGTCGAGGTCCGCGGCGAGAAACGCGAGGCGATTCTCCTCCTCGCGCGCGCGGACGTCCTGCTCCCAGGTCGTGCTCATCGAGATCTCCTTGTGACGCACTCTCTTACTGCACCATCACCTCGTATACTCCCATGCCTCCCCGATCGTTCGTACACCTGACCCGCAATCGGTACGTGCCCGAGGCCGTGAGCGTGATGGGCCCCGTGGACGCCCCGAACGGCCCCGGCGTGGGGTTATAGCTCGCGGCCGTGCCGAGTACGGCGCCGGTGCCAGGCTCAACCACCTCGAGCAGTGCTTCTCCGGAACCGTTGAACCCCTGCGGAGTCTGCAGAAACGCGGTGATCGTCTCGCCCGCGCTGGCCGGAAAGGTGAACTCGTCGATGTCGCCAGGGTAGTCGAGGGACTCTCCCTGCACAACGGCTCCGCGGGTCAACGGCGCGCCTACGCTCTCAGGCGCGCGCACCACCGGGATGACACTGAAGCTGTAGGGTCCGATCGTCCCGCCGCTGCCGCCCGAATTGTAGATCCGGATGCGTGCCTCCCCGCCGTCGGGCATGAGGAACCGTCCGGTGGGCTGAAGGAAGCCAAGAGATTCAGCACCCTTCAGGCTGTCGTATGTCACCGGCATGTCTACCTCGAGCCTGACCAGGACGTTCGACATGGCCTGCAGCATCACCTGCAGCTCGCTGCCGGGCGCAGCCGAGAGCACGAACTCGTCCACGTCGCCGGGCCAATCGAGCTGCTCGGACGTCACGCTGGTGCCGGGCGCAATGGCGGCGGCCGAGTGCTCGGGCTGGGTGTCGAGCCGGTGCATCGAGAAGCTATAGGGGCCCTCGGCCCCGCCCACGCTGATCATGTACGAGCCGTTCGCCGGCAGGATGAACCGACCGGTCTCGGCCGAATCGCGCCCGAAGTTCTGGCCCACCGATGCTATCGTGGAGAACCCACCGACCGGAAGCACCGACAAGGCGAGAGCTCCGCCCGTGACCCCGCTGCCGGGCCGGAGCCATCCCGTGAGCACGTCGCCCCTGGCGCCCGTGAACGTGTACTCGTCGAAATCACTCGGCGCGGCCTGCGGCGGCGATCCGCAGGGGCCCATATCGGAGTGGACCCCGTCGCGTCGTGATCGGCGGCACGCTGCAACTGACCGCCACGACTATGGTTCGACTTCAGCTCCGTGCTGGCGCGGGGCCACGCGGCGAATCGCCGTCGCGGGCTGCGCGCCCCTGTATATTCCGCCACCCGATCTCACATCCCCGGAGCCCTTGTCGTGAATAGCCCGACGCAGATCGCCGAGCCGGCGCCGACGCCCGCCGCCGACGCCGCATTCATCGCCGACCTGCGCGCCGCCGTCGTCCTCCTCGAGCGCATCGTGGCCGACCGGACGCTGCTCGCCCACGTCCCCCCGGCTGACCAGCGCCGCCTGCTCCAGGCCGCGGGCCAGGTCTACGCGCCCGATGCCGCGAGCCGGCGCCAGCTCGTCCGCGCCACCGCCCGACGGCGGAAGGCGGAACGCGTGGCGCGGGAAGAATCCGTCCGGGAGAGCACGGGCATCCGTACTCTCCGCCGGCAGCCGGTGTTCACCAGCCCGAACGTGTTCCCGCCGGTCGCGCCCGAGACATTCGATCCCGGGGACGTCCACCATCCCGACGCGCCCCGCGAGCCGATCGACCGGCAGCACTGCTACGTCTGCAAGGCGCACTACACCACGCTGCATCACTTCTACGACCAGCTCTGTCACCCGTGCGCCGAATTCAACTTCGCCAAGCGCACCGAGCTCGCCGACCTGCGCGGCACCGTGGCGCTGCTGACGGGCGGCCGGATCAAGATCGGCTACCAGGCGGGACTCAAGCTGCTCCGGTCCGGCGCGCACCTGATCGTGACGACACGGTTCCCCCACGATTCCGCCGCCCGCTACGCGCGGGAGCCGGACTTCGCCGACTGGGGTGATCGGCTCGAGATCTTCGGGCTCGACCTCCGTCACACGCCGAGCGTCGAAGCGTTCTGCCACGAGCTGGTGTCGACCCGGGAGCGCCTGGACTTTATCGTGAACAACGCCTGCCAGACCGTCCGCCGGCCGCCGGCATTCTATGCGCACATGCTGGCGGCCGAGCGCGCCGCGGCGGGAATGCTGCCGCCGCCGGCTCAGGCGCTCCTGGGCCACTACGAAGCCTGGCGGGGCGGGCATTCCGAGCCCCAGGGCGTGACGAGCGTCGGGCCCGCGGCGTTCGACCGGCGGTTGCCGAGCCTCGCCGGCATCGCAAGCGCCGCCGAGCTCTCGCAGGTGCCGCTCCTGCCGGACGAGCACGACGTCGCGGCTCACCTCTTTCCATCGGGGCGCCTGGACGCGGACGGCCAGCAGGTGGATCTTCGGGAGCGGAACTCCTGGCGCATGCTGATGGCCGATGTGCCGTCGGTCGAGCTGCTCGAGGTGCAGCTCGTGAACGCGGTGGCGCCGTTCGTCCTGAACGCCCGCCTCAAGCCGCTCATGCTGCGGACGCCCCGGCGGGCCCGCCACATCGTGAACGTGTCGGCCATGGAGGGGCAGTTCTACCGCAACTTCAAGACAACCCGCCACCCGCACACCAACATGGCCAAGGCGGCGCTCAACATGATGACCCGGACCGCCGCGGCCGACTACCAGCAGGACGGCATCCACATGAACGCGGTGGACACGGGATGGGTGACCGACGAGGATCCCGCGGAGATCGCCGCGAGGAAGACGGCGGAGCACCGGTTCCATCCCCCGCTCGATATCGTGGACGGCGCGGCGCGGATCGTGGACCCGATCATCGACGGAGTGAACAGCGGCGTGCACGTCTGGGGCAGGTTCCTCAAGGACTTCCGGCCGACCGACTGGTGAGCGAGCTCGGGATCGAGACCAGAGACGGCACCTGCCGGAGTTTCGTGTATCGTCCGGCCGGCGGGGGCCCGTGGCCGGCCGTCCTGGTCTACATGGACGGCATCGGCATCCGCCCCGCGATGCTGGCCGTCGGCGAGCGCCTGGCGACGTACGGCTACCTCGTCCTGCTCCCTGACCTCTTCTATCGCTCCGGTCCCTACGCGCCGATGGACGCGCGCACGGTGTTCAGCGACCCCGCGCAGCGCAAGGTCCTGATGGAGAAGTTCCTCGCGCTGGCCACCCCGGCCAACGTCATGTCCGACACGGCGGCCTTCATCGGCTGGCTGGCCGCGCAGCCCGACGTCCGTCCCGGGCCCATCAGCACCACGGGCTATTGCCTTGGCGGCTTCATGTCTCTCACCGCGGCAGGCACCTTCCCCGAGCGCGTCGCAGCCGCCGCCTCGTACCACGGCGGCCGGCTCGCCACCGACGCGCCGGAGAGCCCGCACCGGCTTGCGCCGCGGATGCAGGCCCGCGTCTATGTCGCCGGCGCCGTGGAGGACCAGACGTTCACCGACGAGATGAAGCAGCGGCTCGAGCGGGCGCTGAGCGAGGCAGGCGTGGAGCACACCATCGAGACGTACCCCGCGAGGCATGGGTTTGTGCTGAGCGACACGCTCGCCTACGATCCGGCCGCCGCGGAGCGTCACTGGCGGACGCTGCCGGCGCTGCTCGACGCCACCACCGCGCACTGACCTACGCGTTGGCCGTCCGCACCCGCTCCCGCATTGCCGCCATCTCCTCGCGGTTCGGCCCGTAGATCCCCGGCGCCGTGCCGCCCGCCAGCCGGCACATCAGCGATAGCTGCCCGCGATGATGGATGAGGTGCATCAGGATCGCGCCCCACAGCACGTCGCGAAGAGGCATTCGTCGGTCGGCGAACGGAATGTCGCGGTCGAGCTGCGCCTCGGTCAGGTCCGCGAGCCGTGCCGCGGCTTCCTGGTGCACTCGGTGGTACCCCGGCGCCAGAAGCCGGACCTCCCGCGGGCGCTGGAGGTTGGGCGGGGCCTCCTGGACCGTGACCGCGCCCTTGGTGATGCCGAAGCTGATGTAGCCCTCGAGCTCGCTCAGGTGCCAGGCCAGCTCGCCGAGCGAGCGGCCGCCGGGGTCGGGACGGAAGTCGTACTGCGTGGTCGGGAGCGCCTCGAGGAGCGCGATCGTGAGCTGGGCTTCGTTGTCCCACACTTTACGGAACAGGTCCAGCTCGTTCACGGGCGCCATCATCTTCTCCTGGGGGGGGCGGGTCGTGATTCGATCATGAAGGGCGCTGGGCCGGTGTGAGCCCGGCCCTTCGCGGTCTTGTTGTGCCGCTTCGGCCTGGCCGACGCAACTGGGCCGAGCTACGTCGGCCGGGTGGCGGAGCTGGACATGCTGCGCCTCCCGCGCCGGCTGCTCTCGAGCTTGCTCCGAACGCTGCGGGAAGGCTGTACCATCGGTGTCTTCGAGTCAGCGAGCGGCCCGGTCACGCAACTTTGACCGAGCCCATCAGTGGCCCACACCGAGCAGGAACAGCACCAGGATAATGATGCCCGGCACTCCGAGCAGCCAGAGGAGAATGAGACCCATTGGTAGCTCCTGTCTGCGCGAGAAGGTCGGTCAGGCTGCCGTCACGCGATCACGCGTGCGGTAGTGGGTGAACGTCATCGGCTCACCGGACGCCATCCAGCCGCCCAGCACCGCGCCGATCAGGCCGATCAAGAGCGCCAGCGCCGTCGCGAGCGCGTTGTTGCGAACGGCGGTCGCCATGTCCGCGTCGGAGAGGGGCGTCGCCCCGGCGGAAACGCTGGAGAGGCCGCCGTACCATCCGCCGACATGGCCCGCCGCGCCCATGGCGCCGAGGACCAGCAGAATCGGGATGGTCAGCAGCCAGACGATGGCGCCGTGGAGCATCGCGGGCTCCGAGCGGACCCGTCCGGCAATCCGTGCCGCCACCCAGCCACCGGCCACGTAGCCGAAGAAGGCGCCGCCGACCGAGAAGATGAGACCGATGAGGTGCAGCTTCTTCCAGTCCACGTACTGGGCCGATTCATTGGCCCCCAGGGCGAGTCCCACCAGCCCGATCAGGAGCCCGACGGCGAGCGCCGTCAGCGCGCCCACCCAGACGGCACTCCACGAAACCGGCCAGATCATCCACTCCGGGTCTTGCCGCTGCAGCATGGCCGCCTCCTTCCCGAGTGTGCCCGTCGTTCCCCTGCCGGAAACGCTCAAACCTTGGACGATATCGTATCCGCCGCGGCGACGCAGATCACCAAAGGGAGGAAGGGGGAGCGGAGATGCGATTCGGCATTGACCTCGGCGGCACCAAGATCGAAGCCATCGCCCTCGACGTCGGCACACCCGACCTCCGCCGCCGGGTGCCGACTCCGCGCGACTACAACGGCACGCTGGACGCCATCGTCGGTCTCGTCGCCGGTCTCGAGGCCGAGACCGGCCGCACCGGCTCCGTGGGCGTCGGCATTCCCGGGGTGGTCAGCCATGCCAACGGCCTGGTCAAGAATGCCAATTCCACCTGGCTCATCGGCCGGCCCCTGCTGGTCGATCTCGGGGCCAGGCTGGGCCGCCCGGTGCGCGTGGCCAACGACGCCAATTGCTTCACGCTCTCCGAAGCGATCGATGGGGCGGGGCAGGGCTTCGAGACGGTGTTCGGCGTAATCCTCGGTACCGGTGTCGGCGGGGGCATCGCGATCCGGCAGCGCATCCACGACGGACCCAATCAGATCGCAGGAGAGTGGGGCCACAACCCGCTCCCCTGGATGACCGACGAGGAGCGCGCCACCGGGCCCGAGTGCTACTGCGGGAAGCGTGGCTGCATCGAGACGTTCCTGTCCGGCCCCGGCTTCGAGCGCGACCATGCCCTCCTATCCGGCGTGGAGCGTTCGAGCCGGGAGATCGTTCGCGCCGCCTCCGCCGGCGACCCGCACGCCGTCCGGGCACTCGAGCGATACGCCGATCGGCTGGCCCGCGCGCTCGCCGCCGTCGTCAACCTGCTGGACCCCGACTCCATCGTCCTGGGGGGCGGCATGTCCAACCTGCCGGGCCTCCCGTCGGCCGTCTCCGCCCGTTTGGCCCGATACGTCTTCTCCGATAGCGTGCTGACGAAGGTGGTGCCGAACGTTCACGGGGATTCCAGCGGCGTACGGGGGGCGGCGTGGCTGTGGCCGTCGGACGTCAAAGCTTGAGCACCCCCAGCGTGACCAGCAGCGGGATCACCACCGCCACCAGCGCTTCGCCGGCGATGAGCCCCGACGCGGAGGGAATCGAGTACTGCGCGTGGCTCCGCGGCGCCAGGCGCGCCCAGGCCACATCCACCATCGACCCGAGGAAGATTCCCGTCACCGCGTTGAACGGGATCAGCATGGCGATGCCCATGCCGGTGGGTGACGGGATGAAGCCGCGCCACTCCTTCCGCAGCTCGAACACGGTGAGCAGCACTCCCACCGCCGCTCCCCAAATGAACGACTCCTTCATCCACGCAAACCTCGCGGCGGCGGCGGCGGAGAGTGGGCCGCCGCCGGACAGCTCGTTCGTCACCACCTTGGCGAACCCGACCCAGCGTTGCGACGTCGGGCTCAGGAGCTCCGCGTGCTCTCCCACGATCCCGTATGTGTCGCGGATGAGCGGGTACATCACGGCCAGCGCCAGCGCGCCGACCGGCACCGCCAGGAGCTGCATGTAGGTCAGGATCCTCGGTGTGGACCCGATCATCCAGCCTACCTTGTAGTCCTGCATCAGCCCCTCCGACTCGGCCGCTACCGCTCCGGTGATGCCGCTCGAGATCATGCTCGCGCGGAGATCGCCGGGCGCGAGGCCGCCGAAGACCGCCTGCACCAGATTCACCATCGTGCTGATCGGGCCCCAGTTGGTCTCGCCCAGGACGCGGAGCGCCACGAGGCCGAGCGGCACGGAGAGCAGGATGGCGACCACCGACTGCCACACCGGCGTCCGGAAGAAGAGCCGCTGCACCACCACCAGGAACACCGCCGATGCCCCGCTCCCGAGCCACACCCAGCGGAGCGGCAGGTCGCCCCGCTGGGGGTGCGATCCGGCGAGGCCCCGGAAGCTCTTGAGCAGCACCCGCCACCGGAACAGCAGGCCGGCCATCCCGGCGGCGACCAGCATCCCCACCGCCGGCCACATGACGGTGAGCAGGATGTCCACCCGATTCGCGTCCGGCCCGATGAGACCGTGCCGCAGCAGCCAGGGCGGAAACAGCACCCATCCGATCACCGCTCCCAGCATCATGCTGGCGCTGACCCGCGGGCCGATGATGATGCCGGAGCCGAGATTGAGGAACGAGACCGCGAGGCCGATGCCGGCGCGGGGCGAGAAGGCGTTGAGCGCCACCGGCACCGCGTCGACGATCCAGCGGAGCTGCGTGGCCAGGAACGTCAGGCCCGAGACCACGAGCGAGCCCACCATCACGAACGCCGACCGCCGCGCCTCCGGTCCCCGCGAGTCGAGCATGATGAGCGTCTCGCCCGCCGCCACGCCGTCGGCGAAGCGGAGCTGCTCGTCCTCGATGAAGTGCTGCCGGAGCGGCACGGCCAGGAACACGCCGAGGAGTCCCGAGGCCGAGAGCCAGATCCAGGTCTGCATCCGGGTGAGGTGGACGTCGAAGCCGCTTCCCGGCTCGGCCCCCAGAATATCGAATGCCGCCAGGAGCCAGCAGAGGAAGGCGATCTGCCCCGCCGTGGTGCCGGCCGTCTGCACGACGTTGTTCTCCCAGCGGTTGTAGCTCCGCGAGAAGAGCCCCAGCGCCAGGAAGCCGAAGAAGGCCGAGACGACGGAGATGTTCGGCCCGAAGCCGAACTTGAGCACGATGTAGGGATAGGAGGCGCCGATGACCAGCGCGACCAGGAGGCCGACCAGGACGGACCGGAGCGTGAACTCGCGGATGTGCGCCGGCTTGGTCGCGCCGCTCACAGGAGCCGCACGATCCAGTCGCCGATGAGATACCCGATGCCGGCCACGCCGAGGCCGACCAGGAACATGTCCAGCCCGCTCCTGAAGACGCCCCGGCCGGTGAAGAAGCTTCGCGCGCCCCCGACGGCGAAGTGGGAGACCATCGCGAGCGCGAACGACGTCCAGATTGCCGCCGGCCCGCGGCTCACCAGCAGCGGCGCCACCGGAATGAAGGCGCCGAGCGCCGTGGCGATGCCGGTGACCCACGCCTCGCGCATCGGTGTGCTCGTCGCCTCGCCGATCTTGAGCTCCTCGCGCACTTGTTCCTCCAGCGCGCGGGACGGGTCCTGCATGATCTGTGCGGCGAGCGCCTCAGCCTGGGCCTCGGGGATCCCCTTGGCCTGGTAGAGCAGGTTCAGCTCCTCCTGCTCCAGCTCCGGCATGAGCCGGATCTCCTCCTTTTCCATCGCGATCTCGTGCTCGAAGACCTCGCGCTCGCTCTTGGCCGCGAGATAGCCGGAGGAGCCCATCGAGAGCGCGTCGGCCGCCATCCCGGCCAGCCCGGCGACCACGACAGCATGGCTCGCCACGTCGAGGCCGCCCTGCGCCCCGATCATTCCCGCCACCAGCCCGAAGTTCGCCGTGAGCCCGTCGTTGAACCCGTAGACCACGTTGCGGAGGAACCCGCCCGCGCCGGTCTTGTGCCACGGCTCGCCCTCGGACCCGCTCATCGCCGCCAGCGTTTCCGCGTGCTCCTTCGACTCCTTGGCCAGCGTGAGCGCCGTCGGCCCCACCGCCCCGTCGGGGGACTCACGGTAGAGGTTGAGGTAGCCTTTCACCTCCCGGCCCTCCTCCTGGAGCAGCATCGGGAGCAGGAGCCCCGAGCCGGCCCGCCGGGCCAGCCATGCCCGAAGCCGGGCGCCGCGCGAGGGAGGCGGCGTCTCTACCTGGTGCCCGTGCTCCGCCAGCAGCTTGCGCCACATCTCCACGTGGCGGTCTTCCACCCCCGCGAGGCGGCGGTAGAGGTCGGCCTTGTGGGCGTCCCGCTCCGCCTGGGCCAACTCGCGGTACAGGAAGGCTGCGTCCGCCTCGTCCTCGAGGTGATGCAGCCAGATTCCGAGCGTGTCGGATGGTTGAACCATGCCCTAAGGTAATCCCTCCGGCCCCGTGCGACCGTTCCCCCGGTCAGTGCATCTTGCAGGAGTCATGACACGGTTGATCTCCATGGACTTGTACACGGTCGCCGACGCCGAATCGGTGGTGGCGCGTGCCAGAAGCGGAGACGAGGGCGCCCTCGAAGAGCTCTACCGAGCCTTCGAGATCCCGGTCTACAATCTGGCCCGCCGAATCTGCCGCACCACCGAGGACGCCGAGGATGTGCTCCAGGAGACCTTTTTCGAGGTCTGCCGGAGCATCGGCCGGTATCGCGAGGAAGGCAGCCTCTGGGGATGGGTGCGCACCATCGCGGCCAGCAAGGCGCTGATGCGGCTCCGGCGGAACAAGTACCGTGAGACAGACGAGCTGCGGGACGAGGTCACCGGTCACCGCCGCGAGGACACCGCCCTCCGGATGGACCTCGAGGCGGCGCTGGAGCGGCTGTCCGAGACCTCCCGCGCGGTGGTCTGGCTGCACGATGTCGAAGGTTATACCCACGAAGAGATCGCAGGCATGATGGGCAAGACCCCGAGCTTCTCAAAGTCGCAGCTCGCCAGGGCGCATCACCGGCTCCGGCGCTGGCTCGGGGAGGAGGTGGAGATATGACGCATCTGTCGATGGAGACTCTCCTCGGCCTCCGCGAATCGGGAGTGGAGCCGGGGGAGGCCGCCGCCCGCGAGCACCTGGAGTGTTGTGCCGGCTGCCGCGCCGAGCTGGAGCGGTTGCACCAGCGTGTGGCCCGGCTCAAGGCGCTGCCAGCGCTTCGCCCTGCCCGCGACCGCTGGCCGCGGGTGGCCGAGCGCGTGCGGGCGGAGCGCCGGCAGCGCCGGCTCCGGGCCGGTGGCCTGGTCGGCTTGGCGGCGGCGGCGTCGATTGCCCTCGCGGTCGCCCTCGGCGGCCCCGCCCGCCCGGCGGGCGCTGCGGGCGAACAGGAAATCCAGCTCCAGATGGCGCGGTCCCAGGCGCTCGAGAGCGCGCTCAACCAGTATCACCCGGACGAGCGCGTGCTGGACGGCCGTACCGCGGGGATCGCCGAGGCGCTCGAGGACCGGATCGCCAGGGTGGACCGGGAGCTGGAGATGGCGGAGCTCGAGGAGCAGCAGACACGCGACCAGCAGCTCCTCAAGCTCTGGCGCGAACGGGTGGGACTGCTCGACGCCCTGGTCGACGTCCACGTCACCCGCGCAAGCAACGTGGGGCTCTGAGCCCCGAGGAGCCAGCCATGCATTACTCCTTCGTCCTCGTCGCCGCGCTCGCCGCCGTGATCGGTCTCGTTCCCCCCCAGCCGCTCGCCGCTCAGCAGCCGGACGAGGCGCGGATGGATGGGCCGGATCAGCTCATGCAGATCGTCATGAACCGCCGCGCCCGCCTGGGTATCAAGGTGAACCTCCAGGCTCGTGACACCGACTCGCTCGGCGCCTACGTGGAGTCCGTCACGCCCAACGGCCCCGCCGCCAAGGCGGGTCTGGAGTCCGGTGACGTGATCACCCGGCTCAACGGACAGTCCGTCCTGGCCGGCGGGAGCGCCGAGCGGGACGGTGACCAGCGGCAGTCGCTCCCCGGTCTCCGGCTGATCGAGCTCGCCGCCCGGCTCGAGCCGGCCGACACCGTCCAGGTGGAGTTCCTCCGGGGGAAGGACCGCCGAACCGTGTCGGTGGTGAGCGAGGAGGAGCCGGTCGCCATGCGCTTCTTCCGCCAGCGCGGCATGGGAGACGGGATGCCGATGCCCGCGGCCGGTATGCTGGACCTCGGGCCCGGCGGACGGTTCGAGTTCATGGCCGGGTCGCCCCTGGCCGACCTGGAGCTCGCACCTCTCAACCCCGATCTGGGACAGTACTTCGGCACCACCGACGGGGTCCTGGTCATCCGCGCCCCGGAGGACAGCAGCCTGGGTCTCAAGGGTGGCGACGTGGTGCAGGCCGTGGACGGCCGGAAGCCGGCCAGCCCGGCCCACCTGCTCCGCATCTTGCGCAGCTACGATCGGGGCGAAACCTTCAAGCTGGACATCCTTCGCAACCGGAGGCGGGCGACCATCACCGCGCGCCTCGGCCCGGGCGAGCGCTGATGTGCGCCGCCTCACAGATGTCCAAACGGCCCGGCTGTATATGTTCGGCCCACCCTTGGAGGGCACTATGAATTTCCTGTGGACCTTGATAATCGGGTTGGTCGTCGGAGCGATTGCCAAGCTGCTGATGCCCGGAAAGGATCCGGGCGGGTTCATCATCACCATGATCATCGGCGTGGTGGGTGCCCTGCTGGCCGGGTTCCTGGGCCGGGCGCTGGGCTGGTATCAGAACGCGGGTGAGGGGCCCGGAATCATTGCCTCGATCATCGGCGCGATGATTCTGCTCCTGCTCTACCGGCTGTTCGTGGGGCGCAGGGGGACGACGGTTCCTTGACGGGGGAAAGACGGAAGGACGGAAGGACGGAAGGGAGATCGCCTCCCTGTCCGTCCTTCCGTCTTTCAGCCCCTTCCGTCCTTCCGTCTTTCCGTCCTTCCCTCATGCGAGCGCCACTCGCGCCCGCGCCGGTCGGTCCGGATGGACCTGGCGGGCAAGGGCGGCGAACATGGGGATGTCGAGGCTCTGCGCCCCGTCGCTCATGGCATGGGCCGGGTCGGGGTGCACTTCGACGATCAGGCCGCCCGCGCCCACGGCGAGCGCCCCCAGGCTGAGTGGCGTCACCAGCGAGCGCACGCCGGCCCCGTGGCTCGGGTCCACGATGACCGGCAGGTGGGTCCGCTCGAGCACCATAGCGACCGCATTGAGGTCGAGCGTGTGCCGGGTAGCGCGCTCGAAGGTCCGGATGCCTCGCTCGCACAGCACCACGTGGGGATTCCCCTCCGCCAGGATATACTCCGCCGCCATCAGCCACTCCTCGATGGTGGCGCCCGCTCCGCGCTTGAGCAAAATCGGCTTGCCGTTCCGGCTGGCGGCGCGGAGCAGGGTGAAGTTCTGCATGTTGCGCGCGCCGATCTGGAGCATGTCGGCGAAGTGCCCGACCACCGCGACCTCCTCCCAGCTCAGCACCTCCGTGACCACCGGCAGCCCGGTGCGCGCGCGCGCCTCCGCCAGATAGCGAAGGCCCTTGACGCCCAGTCCCTGGAAGTCGTAGGGCGAGGTGCGCGGCTTGTAGGCGCCGCCGCGAAGCATGTCTGCTCCCGCGTGCGCCACCGCCTCCGCGGTCTCCAGGATCATCGCTTCGCTCTCCACGGAGCAGGGGCCGGCAATCAGCACCCGCTCACTCCCGCCGAACGTCACCGGTCCGACCTGCACGCGCGTGCCCTCGGGTGCGCGGCGCCGATCCACCAGCGGGATGTCCGGCTTCCGGGTGTGGTGCGCCGGGGTGGGCGGCGGCGCCGAGAGCCTGGAGCCCTCGATCCACGCCTCGTAACTGCCCAGCACCACGACCCTCGCCGCGAGCGCCTCGACCTCCTCCAGCGCTTCAGCCACTCTCGGATCGCTGGCCGCGCCGTCGATGTCCACGTAGAACCGGTAGGTCCACGGGGCCGAACGCTCCGGCCGGGACTGCAGTGCCATCAGGTTGACGCCACGTACGCCGAACGCCTGAAGCGTGAGCGCCAGCATGCCGGGCCTGTGGTCGATGAGGACGATCAGCGATGTCTTGTAGCGGCTCGCCCCGGCGTTGCCGACGGGAAGGGGCGCGGCCGCCGCCGGAGTGAAGGTGAGAAACCGTGTCTGATTGGTGGGGTCGTCCTCGATCCGCTCCGCCAGGGGCACCAGGCCGTGGGCGTCGGCCGCGTGGCGGGCGGCGATCGCCGCGAGCGCCGGATTCTTTTCCCGGGCCACCTGCTCGGCGCTGCCGGCGGTGTCCCACGCGCTCACCAGCTCGACGGCCGGCAGATGCTCGGAGAGCCAGACCTGGCACTGCCCGAGCGCGACGGGGTGCGAGAGCACGCGCTTGATCCCGTCCAACCGGGCGCCCGGCAGACCCATGATGGTGTGGTGGACGGGATAGAGGATCTCATGCGTCAGGCGGAGCGTACCGTCGCCGAAGGCCTCCTCGAGCAGATCGTACGTGGTGGTGACCGAGCCGATGAGCGAGTTCTCGATCGGGAGACACCCTGCCTCCGCCCCCCCGGTCCGCACGGCGGTGACTACGTCCCGGGCCTCCCGGCAGGGCACCGTGATGAGGTCCGGCCACCGTCGACGAGCGGCCGCTTCGCTGAACGAGCCGTAGGTGCCCTGAATCGCTACGCGCATGAATCTGCTCCGCTGGTGAAATAGAAAAACGCCCCGCCGGATCGCTCCGGCGGGGCGTCGATGGGGTCCGGTCGGTGAGCGCTACAGCACCCTGCCGACTCCGGACGGGCATCGAGCCGCGCCGGCGCTGGTAAAGTAGAAGTAGAACCACCCACGGTTCGACCGGATCATGGAAACAACGTACGGGGCCGCCCGCGCGTTTGTCAAGCGAGCATTATCTTCTCCACCACGTGACCCCCCGCGCCTTCGCCCTCGCCGCCCTCGCCGCCTGCTGCCTCATCCCGCCCATGGCCAGCGCCCAGGGCCTCCCGGCGTATGCGCCCATCAACCCGGTAGCCGACTCGAGGACCGGGCTTGGCTTCGAGCCGCTCCGGCCGCCCCATCCCGGCGGCTGGTCGGGCGCGCTGGCGCTCGACTACGCGAGCGTCATCGAGCACGCGACGCTGCCGCGCGCCGACTACAATCTGGACGCCGAGATCCTGCGCCTCAGGCTCCGCGCGGCTCGGGACCTGAGCCCGGGCGCGTTCCTCGAGCTCGACGCCTCGGTCGGCGGGGCGTACGCCGGCTTCCTCGACGGCTTCCTCAACTGGTATCACCGCACACTGGGGATCACCCTGGAGGAGCGGGACCGCCGGCCCAATGATGCGTTCCTCTACCGGATCGAGCTGCCGAACGGGGTCGCGCTGCAGCGCCGTCCGAGCGCCCTCTTCCTGGGCGACGTCCGCGCGGCTGTCGGCCTGCGCCACAGCAGCCGTGTGCAGACCGTGCTGTCGCTCACGCTCCCGACGTCTACTGCGCCGGCCGGATACGGCCGCGGGGTCCCGGCCGCCGGAGTGGTCACGACCGTGCATCTGCCGGTCGCTCGGCCGCTCGTCTACGAGGGCAGCCTCGGCCTGGGCGCCACCCCGGCGTACGGTGCGCTGGCGCCGTTCCAACGAACGACGTTCCTCTCGGCGAGCTCGGGCGCGCGCTGGCGCTTCTGGGGACGCCAGTCGCTCTATGCCAACCTGATCTACCACAGCCCCTACTATCACGATACGACCATCCCCGCACTCGACCGGCGAGAGCTGTCGCTCGACTTCGGGTGGATTCTGGCGACGCGGGCAGGACGGGAGTGGCGGCTCGGGTTGACGGAGGACCTCGAGCCGGGCGGGCCGGCGGTGGACCTGGTTTTCCGGCTGGGGGTGTCGCAGTGAGGCAGGGGAGGGAGCCGGATGGGACCTACGCCCCGACCTGTCCTCCGGAGAAGAGGAACTGCTCCATGTTCCGGAACAGGAACTCCTTGGCCTTCGGGTCGCGGAGGTTCAAGGCGTAGTGGTTGATGAGCTGCTGCTGCATCTGCAACCACTCGCCCCAGCACAGCCCGCAAATTTCCTGGTAGGCCCGCTTGCCGATCTCGTTCTGGAATGGCTGGAACGCCATTCGCTCCCGGTCCTGGCCGCAGCGGACGCAGTGCACGGTCGTCATGCGGTCAAGATAGACGTCTCCCGGAGTGTGATCCAGTCTACAGGAGCGCGGCGCGCTCGCTGTTAGCTTGCAATCATGGCGTGAGCCGGCTGTGGGTCCCGGTCGAGCGGCGGACGAGCCTTGCGCCCCTGGCCGTCCCCAGCCCGATGCCGAGGCCGAAGATCACCGCCGGCACGGCGCTCACAATGGGGAGCAGCGCCACGGGCCAGGCGAGCACAAATCCGGCGATCCCCGCCAGCACCGGCGCCCACGGCGCGTGAATCGCATCGACGAAGCGGAGCCGGCGAGCCACGAAGCGCCGGGCGATCAGGTAGCCGCCGAGACCGGCGGCCAGAGTCAGCAACAGTTGAAGCATGGCGAACCCCGAGGTGGAGGACATGGAGGCCGCGTTACAGTACGGAACGTATATCGGAAAGATTCAGTGGCGGTGACGGCGAGCGTTCGGGTCGCTACTGTGAGAGTACGTATCGCGGGTGCATGTGATCGTGTCCTTACCCAGTCAGCATACTGGAAGGAGACACCGATGCCTAGACATCCGACGGTGCAGGTGCCCAACATCGGCCCCATGGACCATGCATGGGACCTGCTGGGCGAGTGGCAGACGGAATTCGAGTTGCCGGAGACCGAATCCCCCGTGCACGGAAAAGTGACGTTCCGCTCCTGGACCGACGCGGAGCTCATGCTCGATCCGATCGAGGCGGCGATCGCCGGGATTCCTTCGAGCGTGCCGCTGGAGCGGGCGAGTGAGATCCATCTGACGGACGCCGGGGGCGGCGCGCTGCAGTGGGTGCTGCACGCGCCCAGCACCAATTGGTCGCTCCAGGCGACGATGTGGCCGGGGTCGCTGCACCTGTTCGTGAGCGATGCCGACGACGACGACGAGCAGCTCTATCGGGCGCGGGCCACCCGCACCCAGGAGTACTACCTGCGGAAGTATCCGCTCGACGCAGAGTGACGACCAGAACCGAGCGGCTCCATCTCGAAGGCTTCGGCGCCGCGCCCGCGGAGGCGCGGGCGGAGGTCGCGGTGCTCACCCCGTCCGAGCGGCTCAAGCGAGCGGCGATCGTGTTCGGCGCGTTCATCGCGGTGGCGCTCATCGCCCTGCCGATTCCGCTCGTGCACTTCGTCGTAGTCCCGACCGGCCTGCTGCTGGCCGTCGTGCTCGGGCTGCTGCGGCTCAGGGATGGTGAGATCTTTCGCGGGGTCGAGGGGCGCTGCCCCTTCTGCGGCACGGAGCAGCAGTTCGCGCTGTTCGGCCGGTACCGGCTGCCGCGCACCGTGGATTGCGCCCACTGCCACCGGCGGCTGACGCTGGAAGGCGATCAGCCGTAAGCGGCGGTCACCAGTAAGCGGCTGTCACCACCGCACCAGCGCGCTCCCCCACAGGAACCCCGACCCGAACGCCGTCAGCGCCACCAGGTCTCCGGCCCGCACCCGTCCCGCGCGCACGCACTCGTCCAGCGCGATCGGAATCGAGGCCGCCGTCGTGTTGCCGTAGCGCATGATGTTGTTGTAGACCTGGTCGTCGCGGAGCTGCAACGTCCGCTGGATCATCTCCGTGATGCGAAGGTTGGCTTGATGCGCCACCAGCAGACGGAGATCGGCCGGGGTCTGGCCGGTGGCCGCCAGCACCGCCAGCACTGATTCCGGCATCCGGGCCACGGCGTGCCGGAACACCTCCTTCCCATCCATGTCCAGGAAGTGGCGCCCCGCCTCAATCTGCTCGTGCGATACGCGTGGGTGGTACATCGAGCCCGGAGCGTCCACCCAGAGCTTCTCGGCGTACGTCCCGTCGCCGTGGAGGTCGAAGGCGAGGAGGCCACGCTCGTCGTTCCCCGGCCCCAGCACCACCGCGCCCGCGCCGTCGGCGAAGATGACGGCCGTGTTGCGGCCTCGGGTGCTCACGTCCATGCCGGTGGACTGGAGCTCCGCGCCCACCACGAGCACCCGGCGGAACTGGCCGCAGCGGATGAACGCATCCGCCACCGAGAGCGCGTAGATGAATCCGCTGCACTGGTTCCGGATGTCGATGGACGGGATGCCGCCGACACCGAGCAGCCGCTGCAGGTATACCCCGTTGCCGGGAGCGAAGTGGTCGGGTGTCGAGGTGGCGTAGACGATGGCGTCGAGCTCTCCCGGCTCGAGCCCGGCGGCCTCGAGCGCGCGCCGCGCTGCCTGGTCCGCCAGTCCGGCCCCGGTCTCGCCCTCGCGTACCCAGCGGCGCTCCTGGATCCCGGTGCGCGTCCGGATCCATTCATCGCTCGTGTCCATGAGTGCCGAGAGGTCGTCGTTGGTCACGACGCGGTCGGGCACGGCGAAGCCGGTGCCGAGGAAGCGGGCGCGGGACATGGCGGGTCCGGTTGAGGGAAACGGCGTCAGGAGTGGCGTCGGCGCACGGCCGTCCACACGAGCCACACCCAGCCCAGCCAGGCCAGGGTGAGCGTCCAGTCCATCGCGCGCCAGCTCTCCCAGACCACGCCGGCCGGGGTGAGCAGGATCGGCCACCCGCTGTCCGCCCGGAGCCGATGCCGCTCCACGATGCGCGACGATCCGAACCCACGGCGGAGTCCGTCCAGCACGGCGGGGCACGCCGCGGCACCCATGGCCTTGCCGCCCGGCACGCGCATGACATTCCAGACCATGCTGGTGGCCCCCCACCCGTGGCTGTCGCTCGCGCCGACCACGAACCGGTTCGTCCGCCGCGCCAGTGCCACGACCGAGTCCCGCCGCGCGCGGGAGAGCTCGTTGGCCTTAGGCGCCGCGTTCACGATCTCGAACCCGTCCGCGCCCGCCGCCGCCAGCGTGTCGAGCCGAGCCCAGTGATTGCGCTCGTACTCGGGCAGCGACAGTACGCTCAGCGCGCCGTACAGCGAATCGCTTTCGGCGAGCAGCGTTCGGAGGGCCGCGAGCGAGCCGTTGTAGCGCGCGCGGTCCACCGGAACCGAGTCGCCGAGCAGCACCACGTGGGCCTTCCACGCGCTGACCTCGATCCCGGGGCAGAGCGCCGGGGGGCCGGTATGCGGCCGGAGCCCGGCCACGGTGTTGTGGTCGGTGACGAAGACGGCGTCGAAGCCCGCGCGACGGTGCCAGCGCAGGTCCGCCTCCGTATCGAAGCCACCCATCAGGGTACCGTGGACGTCATGAGAGGCGTTGGTATGGCTGTGGATGTCGAACACCACCTCGTCCGGTCCGGTGCCGGCGAGCGCCGCCATCGGCCGATGCCACAGGATGCCTACCCCCACGAACAGCACGAGGGCGAGGAGCGTCGCGGCCAGGATGCCCAGCTCGCGCCGAATCGGGGTCCGCGGCGGAGGCCGGTCGCTCCACGCGACGCGCCGCCACAGCATCCGCCCGGTCCGCCACACCACGTAGAGCGCGAGCAGCCCCAGCAGAAAGCCTCTGAGGCGGCTCATGGACAGCATCGACACCCCGTCCCACAGCGTGAAGAGGGGTGCCAGCAGCACGTAGAGTGGCGGGTAGGCCAGGTGGAGCGACGGCGGCAGCGCCGCGCCCAGCGGATCGGTAAGCGGCGGCGCCGCCACCGCCCGGCCGGCGAGCAGTCCGGCCGTCAGCCCGAGTGGCAGGAGGAGTCCGGGGTGGCCCGGACGCTGGTACTCCGGTCGTCGCGAGTGAATGTTGGAGAATATACTGCCAGGGCGGAGCGGCCATGAGCGAGCACGACGACGAGCTGGACGAGGAGTTCCCGCTGGGCAATGGGACGGTGGAGACCGAAGCCACCGTACTGTGCCCCTACTGCGGCGAGATCAACGAGATCGCGCTCGACCCGGGAAGCGGCCGGCAGCAGGAGTATGTGGAAGACTGTCAGGTCTGCTGCCGGCCGTGGCGCCTCGTCGTCACCTATCTGCCGGACGGCACCGCCGACGTCTCGGTGGAGGCCGACGACCTCCGCTAGACGCCGCCGAACCAGGGGTAGCCCTGGTCCTCCCAGTAGCCGCCGGGCCGCTCCCGGGTGAACGTCATGCCGGTGAGATACTTCGTGAGCTTGTACCCCAGCTTGATCGGCGAGTACAGCCGGAGCGGCGCCCCGTGCTCGGCCATGAGCGGACGATCATTGAATCCGTACGCCAGGATGGTCTGCGGGTGCATGGCGCTGGTGAGGTCCCACCCGTTGCTGTAGCGGCGGTCGAACGAGTCGAACCTCAGGTATCGCGCCTCGTGGGTGGGCCGCACCATGTCGGCGATGGCCGAGACCGGAACGCCGGTCCAGGTCCCCACCGCGGTCCAGCCTTCCACGCAGTGGTGCTTCACTGTGTACGTCACCCGAGGCAGTGCCTCGAGCATCGGCCGGGTGAGCCGCACCGGCGCGCGCACGAGGCCGCCGACCTCGAGCGCCCACCCCTCCGGAGGCACGGGAAAGTGCCGAGTGCGATTGAAGGTGATGGAGTACATCGGGAACTGCGCCGCGGGGGTGCGGGATGAGACCGGGTACTCCGGAGCCAGCCGAGTGGGCGAGAGCAGGAGCTTCTCCCCCACCCAGTCGTTGAGCCGGCTGATGGCGCGGAGCCGCGGCGCGATAGCCGGGCCGCCGTCCCACCCGCACGCCGCAGCCAGTGACGCAGGGCCCGCCACCAATCCGAGCCGGACGAAGTCCCGGCGATTGAGCCCGGCGGCACGGTCAGTCATGGCTGGGGAACCTCCCGTAGTAGCGGCCCGTAATCATCGCCCTGAGCGAGGCGGGGTCTACCAGAAATACCAGCGCCACATGCAGGAGGGTGAAGCCGACGAAGATCCAGACCGCCCAGAAGTGCCAGTAGCGAGCCAGTTCGTACCCGCCGAAGAGCCGGGTGAGCCAGCCGAACTGGATCGGCTTGTAGATGGCGAATCCGGTTAGCACCGAGAGCACCCCGAGCAGCACGATGGCGGTATACGCAGCCTTCTGGAGCGCGTTGTGCTTTCCCTGGGGCGGGTGCGTGGGGCGGAGGCGCAGATAGTAGAGCTGCATCTGGACGGCGGGTCCCACGTCCCGTGGCCGGAAGAGCAGCGAGCGCCACTCGCCCGAGAGCGCCAGGAAGACGAGGTAGACCAGCCCGGTCAGCACGAACGGCCAGGCCAGCGCGAAATGCCAGTTGAGCCCCCCTGCGAGCCAGCCGCCGAGCCGCGACCACTCGGGCAGCATCCTGCCGTCGAGCGGGTTGGGGTATGGCGCGCCTCGTGGGCCGAAGTGCGCGAACGCGGCGTATATCTGGAGCCCGCTCGCGATCATGCCGACGAGGAAAATGGCGTTGAGCCAGTGCGCCAGCCGGACGATGCCGCGATGTCGTGTGACGGGAGGATGGATGACGGGTGCGTTCACGCGGGCTCCGCGGGTCGATGATGATCCTGCACGCTGTCCTTCCAACGACGCCGGCGGGGCCGCGGTTCTCCGCCGGCCTGGTCAGCCCCGTTACTCCTGGCCCAGCAGCCTGGCCGCCGCCTCCCGTCCGGACGCGAGCGCGCCATGCACCGTGCCGTTCCGGCCCCGCTCGGCGACGGCCTCACCGGCCAGGAACAGGGTGCCGGCGACGGGGCGCGCGAGGGCGGCGCGCGCTTCGATCGCGCCCACGCCGCCATAGCTGTAGGCGCCGCCCGAGAACGGATCGGCGGTCCAGTCATGCCGGTCCGCTGAACGGAGCAGCGAGCGCAGCCCCGCCGCGTCGCGGGCGAACACGGAGGCGAGCGATTCGAGTGCCGCCCGCAGGACGGTCTCCATGCCATGGCCGGCAAGGGCCGCCGCGCGCGGACCGCCGGTCCAGCCGGTCAGCACCGGCGCCAGCGAAGGAAGCGAGGTCCACCAGACCGGAAACGGTTCGCTGGTGCCATGCACGAAGCCGGGGTTGGCCCCCGGGCCGGACATCCACCAGCGCTCGTCGAAGCGGAGGACGATCCGCTCCGCCGCCCCCCTGTGGAGTGCCGCGAGCGCCGCCGGCCAGCCGGCCGGCGCGGGATCCACCGGCACCGCGCCGGGATCGTCGGGCGGGCGCCGGAGCATCGGCAGCGGGAGCGTCAGGATGGCGCGGGGCGCCACGATGTCGCTCGTCGCACCATCGGGCGGGCGGACTTCGAGCCGCACCTCGCCCTCACGCCAGCGCACCGCCCTCACCACGGTCCGGAGCCGGATCTCGACGAGACCCGGGTCGAGCCGGTCCACCAGCCACCGGACGAGCGCGCCGTAGCCCTCGCGCAGCCGGTGCGGCTCGTCGCCTTCCGCGTCTTCGGCGGCCTCGTTCTCGGCCAGGGCGCGGGTGCCCAGAAGCGCAAGGTCGGCAGCATGGAATCCCTGGAGATAGCCGGCCACCGCCTCGAGGTCGCCGGAGCGGCCGAGCTCGCCCGGCAGCTCGCGAAGCAGCTCTGCCACTGGACGGTCCGGGAGTGCCTCGCTCGGGCGCCGGAGCAGTCGGGCGAGCAACGCCCGCGGGTCGGGGTGCGGCCACCCAGCTACGCCGGGGCCCGGCTGGTGCCGCTCGGGCACATCCTCGAGGGTGAGATCGGCGGCGCGGATCAGCTCGAGCAGCTCGGCCGAGTGCCCATGGACGAACTCGGCGCCCAGCTCGACCGGCGGGTCCGGGCCGGGGCGTTCCACGGTGTGAATGCGGCCGCCGGTCCGGTCCCGTGCCTCGACGATTACGACGCGCCGGCCCGCGGCCGCCAGCCGCTCCGCCGCGGCGAGCCCGGCGAGCCCCGCGCCGACCACCAGGGCATCGGCCGCGCGCACCAGTGCCCGCCGGCTACTCGTACCGGAGCGCGGTGATCGGATCGAGCCGCGCGGCTCGCCGGGCGGGCCAGATTCCGAAGAAGAGTCCCACCATCGCGCTGAAGCCAAAGGCCACGAAGACCGCGGCAGGGGAGATGAGCGTGTTCCACTGCATCACCCGCGCGAGCACCATCGTGGTGGCCACTCCGACGACGATGCCGACCGCGCCGCCCAGGATGCACAGCGTGAGTGCCTCGATCATGAACTGGAGCAGGATGTTCCAGCGGGTGGCGCCGAGCGCCTTCCGGACGCCGATCTCCCGGGTCCGCTCGGTGACCGAGACGAGCATGATGTTCATGATCCCGATGCCGCCCACCACCAGGCTCACGGCGGCGATGCTGGCGAGGAGCGTGGTGAACACCTGGGTGGCCTGCTGCTGCGTCTGCAGGATGTCCTGCTGGTTTCGCACGGTAAAGTCGTTCTCGCCTCCGGGCCGGATGTGGTGCTCCCGGCGGAGGACGTGCTCCAGATCAACCATACCCTGCTCGATGGGGACGCTGTCCTTGACCTGGATGGACATGGACCTGAGGCGCTTGCTGCCGAACACGCGGTACTGGGCGGTCTCGAGCGGAATCAGGATCTGCTCGTCGGGGTTCTGGAAGCCGCCCGCGGCACCCTTGGCGCTCAGCACGCCGAGGATCTCGAACGGGATCCCGCGGATGAGGATGTTCTGATGGATCATCGCCGCGGGGTTGCCGCCGAGCATCTCCGGGACCGCCGAGCCGAGCACGGCATAGCGCTGGCGCGACGCATCGTCGCCGGCGGTGAACATGCGCCCGTAGGGCATGGTGTAGTTGTGGACGTCGGTGTAATTGGCGGTGGTCCCGATGATCTGCAGGTTGCGGTTCTGGTTGCCGTACACCACCTGCAGCGCCTGCTGCATCTCGGGCACGACGGCCTTGAGCAGCGTGGCGTCGCGCTGGAGCGCCTCGTAATCATCGGTGCTGAGCACGGTCTGGTCCGTGATCCGGATGGCGCCGCTCCGCCCCTGGCCGGCGAACACGGTGAAGACGTTGGCGCCGAGCGCCGCGATTCGCTCTTCCACCGCCTTCTGCGCGCCGCTGCCCAGCGCCACCATCGTGATCACCGCGCCCACGCCGATGATGATGCCGAGCATAGTCAGCATCGAGCGGAGCGCATTCGACCGGATGGAGGAGATGGCGACCGCGAAGGTCTCGCCCAGCAGCATGGCTATCGGCCCGGCGTCGTCGCGCCCGTCTGCTGGCGCATTCCGGGCACCGCGCCCCCTCCGGTGACACGGTTCATCCGCTGCTGCATGTCCTGCTGCGACTGCACCAGGCTCGCGCTCGGCAGCACGTACACCGAGTCGCCGACCTGGAGTCCCTGCAGCACCTCGCTGTAGTCGAGGTCGGTGAGCCCGGTCCGGATCCAGACGGGTGTAGGCTGTCCGTTTCGCTTGGCGAACACGATGTAGCGGCCGCCGCCGGCGTCGGTGCCCCGTGTCGCGCGGCCCCGGCCGGCCCTGCGCGACCGGGTGCTGTCGCCGCGCGCGGAGGGCTGGCCGTCGGTGGCGCGCGGCGTCGCCCCGGCGGAGCTGGCCGAGGGCTGCGCGGTGGCCGCCAGCTCCTGCTGGACCGCCTCGGGCGAGAGTCCCAGCACCTGCGCCGCCGAGGCCACGTCGCGCGGCGTTCGAAGCGCCTCGTTCGGGACGGCGGGTACCTGCAGCCGGCTGCCGACGTGGATCTCGACCTCGGTGTTCATCCCGGGCCGGAGAAGGCCTTCCTGGTTCTGGATCCGGACCTGCACCGGGAAGACGGTCACGTTCTGCTCCGTCTGTGCCTGGGGCTCGATCTTGAGCACCGTTCCCTCGAAGGTGCGATTGGGATAGGCGTCCACCGTGATCGTCGCCTCCTGCCCGGGCTGCACCTTTCCGATGTCGGTCTCGTCCACCAGCGTGCGGACCTGCACCAGATTGAGGTTGGCCATCTTGAGCAGCGTAGTGCCACCGCTCACATTGGACGTGGCGGAGGCGATCACCGTGCCGCGCTCCACGTCCTTCTCGATGATCGTGCCGGTCACCGGTGCGCGAACATCGGTGTCCTCGAGCTGAATGCGGGCATTGTCCACCGATACCTTTGCCCGGACCACGGCCGCGCTCGCGTTGGCATAGTCGAGCAGCGCCTGCTCATGCTCCTGCTCGGTGATCGACTGCGACTTGAACAGCTCGTCGGCCCGGCGCTTCTGGCTGGTGGCGTTGGTGAGCTGCGCCTGGGCGACGTCGAGATCGGCCTGGGCCTGCGCCAGCGCGTTGCGGGCGTTCCGCGGGTCGATGCGCACCAGGCGCGCGCCCCGCTGGACGTGCTGGCCGGTCTCGGCGTCGAGCTCCAGGATCTCGCCCGATGCCTTGGACTTCACCTCCACCGTCGTGTCCGGCTCAATGGCGCCGGCGGCCTGGGCGGTGACTACGATGTCCCGCCGCTCCACCGGCACGGCCCGGTAGACGATCTGGGGCGCTTCCTTCTTGCATGCCGGGGCGAGCAGTACCAGCAGCGTCAGCCCCAGCTCGACGGCGACGGGCGTCGGCGGCTTCACTTTCTGCCCTCCGTCGCGAAGTCCCGCTCGACCCGTCCATCGAGGAGGTGGATCTGCCGGCGTGCGTGGGCGGCGATGTCGGGCTCGTGAGTGACCAGGACGATGGTCTGGCCATCCTGATAGAGTGCCTCGAACAGGGCCATGATCTCTTCGCTCGTGGCGCTGTCGAGGTTGCCGGTCGGCTCGTCGGCCAGCAGGATGCTCGGCCGGTTCACCAGCGCGCGGGCGATCGCCACGCGCTGCCGCTGGCCGCCCGAGAGCTCATTGGGCCGGTGCTGCACCCGGTCGCCGAGCCCCACCCGGGTGAGCGCCTCCATGGCGAGGGTGCGCCGCTCCTTCGAGCCCAGCCCCGCGTAGACCAGCGGCAGCTCCACGTTGTGAAGCGCGGTGGCCCGCGGCAGCAGGTTGAACGTCTGGAAGACGAACCCGATCTCCTTGTTGCGGATCCGCGCCAGCTCGTCGTCACCCAGCTCGGAGACGCGATGGCCATTCAGCCAGTACTCGCCACCGCTCGGGCTGTCGAGGCAGCCGATCAGGTTCATCAGGGTGGACTTGCCCGAGCCCGATGGGCCCATGATGGCCACGAATTCGTTCTTCCGGATCACCAGGTCCACGCCGGCCAGTGCGTGCACCACCTCGCCCCCCATGTCGTACTCCCGCTGGAGGTTCCGGGTGACGATGACGGCGTCCGCCGGGATGTCCGGCGGCAGCGCGGCCATCCGCTCGGCTGTGTCGCCCAGGCTCGCCGTCACAGCGTGCGTCCGATGAGCGCTTCGATCTGCGCCCTGGCCCGCAGGTAGTCGAACCGGGCGGTCACGACGTTCACCTCTGCCTGATCGAGGGCTTCCTGGGAGGTCAGCACGTCCACGATGGTCGAGGCGCCCAGCCGGTAGCGCTCCTGCTGCACCCGCAAGTCTTCGGTGGCGGCCACGACGCTGGTCTGGGTGATCTCGATCTTGGACCGCGCCGCATCGAGCTCGGCCAGCCGCTGGGTGAGCTCCGCCTGCACCGCGCGCCGCTCGTCCTCGGCGGTGGCCTGGGCGAATTCGTAGCTCGCCTCCCGCTGGGTGATCGCGAGCTCGCGGTCGAACCGGTTGAACAGATTCCAGCTCAACTGGAGGCTGACCTGCCGCTGGTTGAAGAACGTATAGTCGTTGGCGCGGCTCGCGTTCCAGCCGGTATTGGCGCCGAGCGTGAGGCTGGGCCAGTAGGCCGAGCGAGCCGCGCGGATGTCGGCGCTGGCGGCGCGCGCGCTGGCCACCGCGCTTTGAATCCGCGGGGACCGCGCTTCGGCCTCGCTGCGGAGCGCCTGCGTATCGACGGCGGCGACCATCCGGTGAAAGCTCGAGTCGTCCGCCGCCTGGACCCGGCCCACCTCGCCGACCAGTCGTGCGAGACCCGCCTCGGCCGTGGCCAGGTCGGTCCGCGACTGGATCAGGTCGAGACGGGTATTTCCCAGGGTGACGAGCGAGCGCAGCGAGTCCGACCGCGTAGCCGAGCCGGCCTGGAGCTTCGCGATGGACACCTTGAGCTGCTCCTCCGCGCGCCGGACACTGGCCTCGCGCACGCCCACGAGCTGCGCGGCGGCGAGCGCGTCGAAGAACTGGTTCGTGGTGGTGAGGGCCTGCTGGAACCGGGCGTCCACCAGGCTGGCGCCGGCCTGGTCCTCGCCGGCGCGCGCCGCCTGGAGCTCGGCGCCCCGGCGGAAGCCGGTGAAGAGGTCGACGCTCGCGCTCAGCGACGTGGTGAGACTCCGGTTGCTCGAGTTGCCCGACGTGAGCAGGCCGGTGAGCGGATCGATCCGGTTGGCCCCCTCGGAGAAGAATTCGCTGGCCGACGAGCCGGCCGTCACCGAGGGGAGGAAGGCGCCCCAGGCGTTCCGGCGCTGGGCGGCCGCGGTGGTGACGCCGGCGCGCGCCTGGACCACCCCCGGCTGGGTCTGCTCGGCCAGCCGGATTGCCTCCGCCAGAGTGACGGTCCGTCCCTGCGCCAGCAGCGGAGAGCAGGTCAGGGCAGACGCCAGCACGAGCAGAGGCACGCGGTTCATGCGATCCCGGGGACGGGGCCGATGCCGAACAGGGTAGCGCCGAAAGATAGTGCGGGACGGCATCATCGTCAGATTCGCGGCGGCAGGGCTTGGTCGCAGGCAGGACGCCGCGGACTCACCGGTCCGCCCGCCGCCGGAACGCCTCGCGCCAGGCACTCAGCGCCAGCCAGCCGCACAGCGCACCGAAGACGTACGCCGTGATCGTCGGCAGGGCGAAGAAAAGCACGCCGAGCGAGACGAGCACCGCGCTGAGGGGCAGGAAGATCGAGCGTCGGGCGCTCGCGATCAGCGTCCGGACGGCGAGCCCGGCGCACCGGCGGCGCTCCCGGCGGGTGGGGCGGTGGGCCGCCTCGGCGACTTCGGGGTCTTCGCGCCAGAGCACCGTGGGAAGCGCCGCGCTGATCCGGTGCGGCCCGCGCACCGGGCGGCGAACCACCTCCCGGCTTCGGGCCACGTCGAGCCGGAACTGCCGCTCCATCGCGTCCGCCATAGCCTGGTCCTCGATCAGCACGTCGAGCTCCCAGTTGCCCACCAGGCTGGACGGGTTCAGGTTGCTCGACCCGACGCGGGTCCAGCGACCGTCCGCCACCAGCGATTTGGCGTGCAGCATCGGGCCCTCCCATTCGAATATTCGCACGCCGCTCCGGAGCAGGTCACGGTAGCCGATGCGGGAGAGGTTCCGGACCAGCGGCAGGTCGCTCGACCCTGGAACAAGCAGCCTGACGTCCACTCCGTCGCGCGCGGCGTCACGCAGCGCCTGGAAGAGGCGCGGCGGCGCGACGAGATACGCGTCGGTGATCCACAGCCGGCTGATGCTCCCGGCCGCGAGCAGCTCGATGACGCGGTAGGCCCGCTCGCGGCCCGGCTCCCCCCCGATGACCCGCACCTCCGCGTCACCCTGCGGGGTGACTCGGCCGGCGACATCACCCTCCGGCAGCGTCCCGCCGGCCACGGCCCAGGTCCGGCCGAAAGCCTGGTCCAGCACGGCCGCCGCCGGTCCGGCGATCTCGACCGCGGTATCGCGCCAGGGATGTCCCCCCGCGTCGTCCTCGCCCGTCCACTCGCAGCCGATGCAGAGGCCGCCCATCACCGCACGCGATCCGTCGGCGACGACCAGTTTCCGGTGGTTGCGGGAGAAGTTCGAGACCAGGTCCACGGGCGAGAGCGGCCGGAACGGTCGCACCTCGACGCCGGCCTCGCGCAAAGCCCGCCAGTACGCCCGTTTGGTCGCGAGCGACCCCAGCCCGTCGTAGAGCACGCGCACGTGGACCCCTTCGCGGGCTCGCGCCGCCAGCGCATCGGCGAAGCGCCACCCGGCCGCGTCGGAGCGGATGATGTAGTTCTCGAAGTGAATCCATCTGGTGGCGCCGGCAATGGCTTCGAGCATGGCCTGGTAGGCGTCGGGCCCGTCGATGAGCAGCCGGACCGCGTTGCCCGGGATCGGCCGGCCGCCGGCCGCGCGGTTGATCGCGCTGGTGACTGTCTGCTCGGCGCTGACCACGAGCGGGCCGGCCGATCCTCCGGTCATGCGGCGCCGAGGCCGAGGAGGCGCTCGTGCGGCCGGAGGGCGCCGAGCACGAACGCGATGTGCTCCTCCAGCGGCACGCCCAGCTCGGCCGCGCCCTGAATCACGTCCTCCCGGCTGACGCCGCGGGCGAATGCCTTGTCCTTGAGCTTCTTCCGGACGCTCGGCACCTCGAGGTCGGCGAGGCTTCGGGACGGCCGCACCAGCGCACAGGCCACGAGGAACCCGCAGAGTTCATCCACCGCGAAGAGCGCGCGCGCCATCGGCGTGTCGCGGGGGACGCCCGTGTAGCTCGCGTGTCCGAGGATCGCGCGGCCGCTCGCCTCGGGCAGCCCCAAGGCGGTCAGGATCCGCACCCCCTCTGCCGGGTGCTCCTCCGTGGGCGAGTGGGCCGCGTTGGGGAAGCGCTCGTAATCGAAGTCGTGCAGCAACCCCACCAGGCCCCACGCTTCCACATCCTCCCCGGCCCGCTCCGCCATGGCGCGCATGGCCACCTCGACCGCATACATGTGCCGCCGCAGCGGCTCCGAGGCGGTGTACTCGAGCAGGAGGGCGAGGGCGTGGTCGCGGGTCATGAGACGGTAAGAGGTAAGAGGTGAGAGATAAGAGGTGAGAGATAAGAGGTGAGAGGTAAGAGGTGAGAGGTGAGAGGTGAGTCTGCGTTCGCCTCTCACCTCTTACCTCTCACGTGACATTATCTCTCACCGTTTTGCGCATATCCCGCCGTCAGCGGCACCCTCGTGGCGAGCTCGCCGTCGAGCGAGATCTCGAAGGCGAACGTGCCGGGGCGGGGGAGCGGGATGTCGAAGACCAGGACCGCGCCGGCCTCGACGTCCACGATGCCGGCCGGCGGCTCGCCGAACTGGACCGTGCCGTCGCCGCCGAGCAGCTCCGCCCCGCTCTCGTCCACGAAGCGGATGCGAATGGTGTGGATGCCGATCTCGGTGCGGCGCCCTCGCACCCGGAGCACCAGATGGGTGCGGGGACAGACCGCCGGGAAGCTGGTGAGCCAGACGTGCTGGAACATGCCGAGCACGCTCAGCTTGCCCTGCTGGTCGATCAGGGCGTAGTCGGCGACGATGGCAAAGTCGAGATGCAGTCAGGCCACCCGGATCGAGGTGACGACGTCGTTCTGCTTGATGCCGTTCACCACGTCCATCCCCTGGCGCACCTGGCCGAACACCGTGTGCACCCCGTCGAGGTGCCGCTGGGGCGAGTGGCAGATGAAGAACTGGCTTCCACCGGTGTCTTTCCCGGCGTGCGCCATCGAGAGCGTTCCCGCCTCGTGCTTGTGGGTGTTGAGATGGGTCTCGCACTTGATGTGGTACCCGGGGCCGCCGGTGCCGACGCGGGGATTGTTCGCGTCCTTGGAGAGCGGGTCCCCGCCCTGAATCATGAAGTTGTTGATGACCCGGTGGAACCGGGTGCCGTCATAGAACTCGCTGTTGGCGAGCTTCTCGAAGTTGGCTACGGTATTGGGCGCCTCGGTGTCGAACAGGTCGGCGACGATGGTGCCCTTGCTGGTCTCGATGGTCGCGGTCTTGGCCACGGGGAGGTCTCTCCTGGGTGGGTGCCTCAGTCAATCTAACAGCGTGATGCGGCGCTCAACCGGCGGGAGCACTCGCGCCCACCGGGGGAGCCAGGCTCGCCAGAACGGCTCGCCACGCCTCTTCGCTTCCCGCCGGCGCGCGGCAGCTCATTCCCGTGCACGCATACCCGGAGGGCGCCCTCCCCGCCGCCACCATTCCCGCCATCGCCGGCGGGAGCGTGTCGGCCGCCGCCTGGCTGGGGATGATACGCCGCACCACGCGCCGCGGTATGAATGCGCGGAGCGCGCAGGCGTGCATGGCCTCGGCTACGGGATCGCCCGGTTCGCCGACGATCACCAGGTGCGTGGTGGGCGAGAGCTGCCAGTCCACCGCCAACAGGTACGCGGCGGCGTGCAGCCCGAGCGCCTCGGCCCGGCCGGCAAACGCCCGCACCAGCGCCAAGCCGCGCTCCCGCCACCGTGCATCGCCGGTGAGCTCGTGCAGGCGCGCGCAGACTATGCCCGCCACGCCGTTGGGCGAGGGTGCCGGCGCGTCCTGCACCGGCTTGGCGCGCGCGGGCAGCAGGCCCAGCTCGTCCCGCCGTCCGCGGGCGGCATCGAACAGGCCGCCCCCGCCGCCCTCGTCCCAATAGTCCGCCCACACCCGGTCCATCAGCCGCTCGGCCCAGGCGATCCACGCCACATCGCCCGTGGCTTCGGCGGCATCGAGCGCCCCGGCCGCCACCTGCACCTGGTCGTCCAGCAACCCGCTCACCCCGCCCGGCGTGTGCGCCACCGCGTCCTCGGCCGCGCGCTCCGACCGGAGCCGTTCCAGGGTCAGGAGCGCGTGGCGCCGGGCGTCGCCGTCGCCCAGCACGGCGCCCGCGCGGAGCATCGCCGAGGCCAGCATGGCGTTCCAGCTCGTGTAGCGGGTGCGGTCCACGAACGGCGCGGGCCGAGCCGCGCGGGCCGCGAGCAGCTTCGCCTGGCCGCGGCGGAGCGTGGCGCGCACCTCATCCTCGGGACGCGCCAGCCGGAGCGCGAGCGCCGGTACCGTGGCCGCGACGAACAGGACGTTCTTGGCGGGATTGTGGTGCATCTCCCCGGCGGTGCCGATGTCGTAGTACGCGGCGGCCACCTCGAGCTCCGGCGGAGTCAGCACCGCCGCGGCCTCGTCCCGGGTCCAGGTGAAGTAGTCGCCGTCGTCGTCGAGGCCCACGTCGGCGTCCTGGCTCGCGCCGTAGCCGCCACCGGGGTCCGCGAGCACCTCCCGCACCCAGCGCACGATGCCGCGCGCCGCCGACCCGTACTCCGCCGTGCCGAACAGCGCGTGCGCGTCCAGATACGCCTTCAGCAGCTCGGAGTTGTCGTAGGACATCTTCTCGAAGTGGGGCACGATCCACTCGGCGTCCACGCTGTAGCGGTGGAACCCGCCGCCGAGCTGGTCATAGACACCGCCGCGGGCCATGCCCTCGAGCGTCCGGTCGAGCATGCGGCGCGTCCGGTCGCCGGGCTGATCGAACCAGCGGTGGAGCAGGAACGTCATGGCGCCCGGATGGGGGAACTTGGGGCTGCTGCCGAAGCCGCCGTTCACCGGATCGAACACCCGCGCCATCTGATCCACCGCCGCGTCGAGTATCCGCGGCGTCACCTCCCCGGGCGCCGCCTCGTCGAGATCGTCGGCCACGACACGGCGGATCGCGTCCGCCTGCGACTGCACCTGCCCGCGGCGCGCGCGGTACGCCTCGAGCACGCTCTCGAGCACCGTCCGGAACCCCGGCCGGCCGTACGCCCCGTCCGGCGGGAAGTAGGTGCCGCCGTAGAACACCTCACCCGCCGGCGTGAGGAACGCGGTGAGCGGCCAGCCGCCCTGGCGGGTGAGCGCCTGGACCGCCCGCTGATACCGCGCGTCCACGTCGGGGCGCTCGTCCCGGTCCACCTTGATGCAGATGAAGTGCTCGTTCAGGAAGCGGGCGAGCTCGGGGTTCTCGTACGACTCGCCGTCCATGACGTGGCACCAGTGGCACCAGACCGCGCCGATGTCGAGCAGCACCGGCCGGTCATCGACGTGGGCCGCCGCGAAGGCCTCTTCGCTCCAGGGGAACCAGTGGATCGGCTGGTGAGCCGCGGATTGCAGGTAGGCGGACGACGAGGCGGCGAGGCGGTTCGAGCTCATGGCTGGAAGGTAGCAAAGAGGGCGCACGAAAGTGCGCCCTCCGCATTTACCCGCCGCCCATCAGGCCGGCGTCAGGATCCGGTCTTGTGACTCAGCGAATAGACGTATGCCGCTACCGCCTTGACCTCATCGTCGGTGATGGAGGAGCCGCCCTTGGGCGGCATCATGATTCCGCTCTTCGACTCGTTCTGGGGGACGCCGGTGGTCACCTGTTTCACGATCGCGTCGTAGGAGCCGTCGCTGTGGATCCATTCCGCGTCGGTGAGGTTGGGGCCGACCGCACCCTGCGCGTTGGCGCCGTGGCAGGCGTAGCAATTTCCTTTGCTGTGGAAGATGCTGTCGCCCTGCGCGATGAGCGCCGGCGTCAGGGCCGCGGGCGCCTGCGCAAGGGCGGTGCGGCTTCCGACGACCGCGGTGAGCGCGAGCAGCAGAACGGCACGGGTCCTGGTGTCCATCGTGGCTCCTGTGGCTGACGACCGGATCGGGCATGCGAACTCTTGAGAATACAGCCCCGGAAGGGGCGGTCAAGGAGGGCGGCCCGGTTCAGTTCGTCCCCACGGGGCGCGGGCGGAAGATCTCCGCGTCGTACGCGCTTCGCGGATTCCACAGCACCCACGAGGTGATTCCCAGCTCCTCGGCGGCCCGGATCTGCTCGCGCACGAGCGCCGGGGTGTAGCGCGGCGGCCCCAGGGTGAACGCCTGCAGATACGGCCGGATCTCGGCCGTCTTCCCCAGCGGCGCCGACCGGCGAATGGCGTCCTGCATGGCGCGGCGGATCACCTTGTAAGGCTCGTCGTTCGGATGCTTGAGGCTGTAGTATCCGCCGAAGTAATGGCTGGGGTACACCATCGGCAGGACTACGTCCGCGGAGGTGACCAGATCCTCCCACATCTGCCCGATGCCCATGTCCGTCGGCGCGCTGGTGGTGAGTCCGAAGACGTCGATGGTGAACGGCACGCCGAGGGCCCGGGTACGCTCGCCGAGCAGCCGGAGGTTCCGGGTGATGCCTTGCCGTTTGGTCTCGCCCGGGTGCCGGCCGGCGAATACGGCGCTCGCCAGCCGGCTCTCGGGCTCGTCGGGAAACCGGACGTAGTCGTACTGCACTTCCGCGAAGCCCACCCGCACCGCCTCCGCCGCCAGCTCGGCAGCGTAGACCCACACCGAATCGTTGAACGCGTCCACCCAGGCGAAGTCGAGCCGGTCGTGCCACAGGCCGCCATCCACGTGCCGGACCGACCAGCTCGGCTTTCGTGAGGCGAGTAGCGGGTCCTTGGCCACCACGATGCGGGCGATCGGGTGGATCCCGTGCTCCCGCATGACCCGGAGCCGCTCGCGCACGTCGCGCGCGCGGGGCTGACCAATGGCGCCGATGGCGATCGCGGTCGGCACCTCGGATCGATAGGTCAGATAGCCGGTGTCGTCCTTGACGTCCACGACGAACGCGTTGATCTCGGTTCGCTCGGCCAGGCGAACCAGATCGTAGAACCGCCGGCTGCCGAACGACCACGCGTTGACGTAGATGGCGCGCACCGGGCTCGGCGGTCGCGTGAGGGGCGGCGCCGGCGGCACGAGCGGGAAATCGATCCGGGGAATCGCCAGCAGTGTATCGGGGAGTGCCGGCGCCGGGGGGAGCTCGTCACCCCATACCGCCGGCTGCTGCGCGGACAGCGATGCAATGTGCAGGGAGACCGCCAGAACACCACAGACGAAAACGCGGCGCATCGAAGTCCTGAGTTTGTGGGAGACGGCAGCGGACGCTGAGCCGATCCGCGCCCGCCGTCCCCACGCAAATCAGGGGCCCGGTGCCACCGGCCGGACCTCCACCCGGCGGTTGGCCGCGCGGCCGCGCGGCGTGGTGTCCGGCGTGAGCGGCACCGAGGAGCCGTATCCCCTCGGCACGACCTGCTGGTAGCCCACGCCCTTCACCACCAGGTAGTCGCGCACCGCCTCCGCCTGCAGCGAGGAGATCCGCAGGTCGTCCGACGCGGAGCCGGTATTGTCGGTGTGCGCGCCGATCTCGACCCGCGCCTTCGGATCGGCGTGGAGCAGGTCGGCCAGCGAGTCGAGTGCCACGTACGATGACGGCTGCAGCCGCGCCGTTCCCGGGACGAAGCTCACCGCGGGGAGGATCCCCGCGGCAATCCGTCCGGGGGTCGGCACCTGCACGTTGGGGCGCCGGAGGGGGCGACCCACGGTGTCGGGCTGGACCCGAGGCGGCGGCTGGGCGGCGCTGGACTCCGGGGCGGGCTTTGCGGGCTGCTGCGTGCTGCTGCACCCGCGCGTATCCACCGTGGCGCCGGTCGGCGTACGGGGGCAGCGGTCGAGGCCGTCGAGCACCCCGTCGCCGTCCTCGTCACCCGGGCAGCCGAGGGCGTCCACGGTGGCCCCGGACGGAGTGTCGGAGCACCGGTCGAGGCCATCGGGGATCTTGTCTCCGTCGCTGTCCCGGGGGCAGCCGCGCGGATCCACCAGCACGCCCGCGGGCGTATCGGGACACTTGTCGAGTCCATCGGGGATGTTGTCGCCGTCGGAGTCCTGAGAGCAGCCGCGGGTGTCCACGGCGGCCCCGGCGATCGTGCTGGGGCAGCGGTCCACGCCGTCGGGCACTCCGTCATTGTCGCTGTCCTGCGGGCAGCCGCGCCCGTCCACGCTGGCGCCGGCCGGCGTGCCCGGGCAGCGGTCGCGGTTGTCGAGCACGCCGTCGGCGTCCTCGTCGAGGATCGGCCGGCTGCCCAGCATCAGGCTGACACCCACGTTCAGGCCGAAATTGGAGAGCGAGACCGGCTCCCCGCTGGGTGGAGTGCTCTTGTTCCGGCTGTAGAGCCCCTCGCTCCGGATCATCAGCGTCGGGGAGACCGCCGCGCGGAATCCGAGGCCCGCGAGCAGCGCGCCGCTGCTGCCGCAGATCGGGGCGCCGGGAGTGGCCGAGGTGGGGCAGCTGCTGCCGTACTTGGTCGTGCCGGCTCCGGCCTTCAAATAGAACGAGCTCGACCGGCCCACCAGAATATTGTAGAGTGCCGACCCGGCGAAGGTCTTCACGCTCACGCCCTCATCGCCCGTCTGCGTCTTCGGCGAAGCGATCCCGCCTTCGAGCTCGAGCGAGAAGTTGAGCGGCAGCCACACGCCGACCCGTGCCACGCCGCCGGGGGCGCCCCCGAGGTCGGTGGCGTTGTCGAAGGACTGGTAGGCGCCGGCGGCACCGAGCTCGACGAGGTACTTGCGCTGCTGGGCGGCGCCGGGATGGGCGTACGCGAGCAGCAGGGCGAGGCCGGCCAGGAGCCGGAGCCCCCGGGCCCGGCCCCCCGCGGGCTGTGGATAGGTTCGCATGGATCAAATAGATACGACTTCCGGGAGTGTCTGACAAGGACTCGCGCCGGGATGTGCGGGCGCCCTTGGCTTCGCCGACGGGGAGCGCTACGATTCGCACGGTTCTCACCCCGAGTCGTGGAGCGTGCGTATGCGCGTGGTCATCGAATACTGCGTCGTCTGAAACTACGAGCCTCGAGCCACCGGTCTGGCGGCTGAGCTGAAGGTCGAGATTCCCGACGCCGAGATCCGGCTGGTGCCTTCGTCGGGCGGCGTTTTCGAGGTAACCGTGGACGGCAACCTGGTATTTTCCAAGAAGGCGCTCCGGCGGCAGGCCCAGCCGGGCGAGATCATTGCCCTGATCAAGTCTCCGCGCTGAGATGCGCGTGGCCATCGCGACCGGCGGCGGCGATGCCCCCGGGCTGAATGCAGTCATCCGCGCCGTCGTGCTGTCCGCGTACTACCGTGGATGGAAGTGCTACGGAATCCAACGCGGCTACGAGGGGCTGCTCTCCTTCAACGGCGTCGTGCCCCTGGGGCCGCCCGAGGTTCGCGGGATCACCCACCTCGGCGGCACGATCCTCGGCACCACCAACCGCGGCAATCCATTCCGCTACGTGATGCGACGTGAGAGCGGGGAGGAGTACGAGCTCGACCGCTCGGACGATCTCGTCGCTGCGTTCCGGGCCAGCGGATTCGACGCGATGATCTCGATCGGCGGCGACGGCAGCCTCCAGATCTCCCACGATCTGTGGCGCAAGGGACTGCCCATCGTGGGCGTGCCCAAGACGATCGACAACGACGTGAGCGGCACCCAGCGCACCTTCGGCTTCGACAGCGCGGTGGCTACGGCCACGGAGGCGATCGACAAGCTGCACTCCACCGCCGAAAGCCACGACCGGGTCATGGTCGTCGAGCTGATGGGGCGCTACGCCGGGTGGATCACCCTGTACAGCGGCCTCTCCGGCAGCGCCGACGTCATCCTTCTTCCCGAGATCCCGTTCGACATCGAGAAGGTGTGCGACAAGATCCGGAGCCGCGAGGCCGCCGGCCGGCACTTCAGCATCGTGGTGGTGGCGGAGGGGGCCCGCCCGCGGGACGGGACGGTCGAGCTGGTGGAACGGCGCGGCGTCGGCACCGTGGACCGGCTGGGCGGGATCGCGAGCAAGGTGGCCCGCACGATCGAGCATCACACCGGCAAGGAGACGCGAACCCTCGTGCTGGGCCATCTCCAGCGCGGGGGCTCGCCCACCACCTACGACCGGCTGCTCGCGCTCCGTTTCGGGACAGCCGCGGTGCGCGCCATCGCGGACGGCGCCTTCGGGACGATGGTGGGCCTCAACGGGCCGGACATCACGCGAGTGCCGCTGGAGCAGGTGGTCGGCCGCGCCAAGAACGTTCCGCTCGATTCCGATACCATCCGCACGGCGCGCGACCTGGGGATCTCCCTCGGTGACTGAGCCCCGCTATCCAGTCGCGCGCACGGTGGACGTGGTGGACGTGCTGCACGGCGAGCCGATCGCGGACCCGTATCGCTGGCTGGAGCGCGGCGAGGATGCCGACACCGTGGCGTGGACCGAGCGGCAGAACGCGCTGACCCAGGAATGGCTGGGCCGGCAGCCGGCGCGCGAGCGGATTCGCCGGCGGCTCGACCAGTTGCTGGCCATCGACGTGCTGGGGGTGCCGACACCGGTGCGCGGCCGCTACTTCTACCCGCGGCGCGAGGGCCGACGGAACCAACTGGTGCTGTATGTCCGCATCGGCCGCGAGGGCGACGATCGGCCGGTGGTGGATCCCAACGCGCTCGATCCCGCAGGCACCACCGCGCTCGACTGGTTCTTCCCGAGCCACGACGGTCGCCTCCTCGCCTATGGTCTGTCGGAGAACGGGAGCGAGCAGAGCGTGCTCCGCGTGCGCGACGTGGATCGGGGCGTCGATCTCCCCGACCTGATTCCCCACACCCGCGCCGCGGACCTCGCATGGCTGCCGGATGGCTCCGGCTTCTACTACACCCGCTACCCCGCGCCGGGCGAGGTGGCCGAGGGCGAGGAGCATTACCATCGGGCCGTCCATTTCCACCGGCTCGGTGCCGATCCCGCGGCGGATCCGCTGGTTTACCGGCCGGCGCAGAAGGAGTACTGGCCCGGTGTGGGCCTGTCGCCTGACGGGCGCTGGCTGCTGATCACCGTAGCCCGCACGTTCGACCAGACCGATCTGTATCTGGGCGACCGACGCCGGGGAGTCGAGGTCGTCCCCGTCCCGCCGCTCGTCGCCGTCGCCGAAGGCCTGCCCGCGTCGTTCGGCGGCGAGATCGCGCACGGCCGGCTCTTTCTGCGCACCGATCTCGACGCGCCCACCTACCGGCTTTACGAGGTCGACCCCGCGCGACCGGCGCGAGGCCACTGGCGCGAGCTGGTGCCTTCCCGGCCCGACGCCGTGCTCGACGGCTTCGCCGTCACCGGCGACCGGCTGGCCCTGAGCTATCTGGAACGCGCCTCATCCCGTCTCCGGCTCGCCGACCTCGACGGCGGCCTCCGGCGGGAGATCGAGCTGCCGACGCTTGGCAGCCTCTTCGGGCTCGGCGCCGAGTGGGACGGGCACGAGCTGTTCTTCGGCTTCTCCTCCTACACCGTGCCGCCGAGCGTGTACCGGATCGACCTCGACCGCGACGAGGAGACGCTGTGGCGCCGGGTCGAGGCGGATGTGGACCCGACGCGATTCGAGGTGCGCCAGGTGATGGTGCCCTCGCGCGACGGGACGCGCGTTTCCATGTTCCTGGTGCACGCCCGCGGCCTGGGCCGCACGGGCGACACCCCGACCTATCTCACCGCCTACGGCGGCTTCAACATCAGCATGACCCCCGCGTTCTCCCGCTCGCTCCTGCTCTGGCTGGAGCATGGTGGCCTCGTGGCCGTGCCGAACATCCGGGGCGGCGGCGAATACGGCGAGAGCTGGCATCAGGCGGGCATGCTCGGCCGGAAGCAGAACAGCTTCGATGACTTCGTCGCCGCGGCGGAGTGGCTCATCCGCGAGGGGTACACCCGGCCCGAGCGGCTCGCGGCCGCCGGCGGATCCAATGGCGGGCTGCTGATGGGCGCGGCGCTGACCCAGCGGCCGGACCTCTTCCGGGCGCTGGTCGTCCAGGTGCCGCTGCTCGACATGCTGCGCTACCACCTCTTCCAGATCGCCCGGCTGTGGATCCCCGAATACGGCTCGCCGGACAAGCCGGAGGAGTTCGCGTGGCTTCGGGCGTATTCGCCCTACCACCATGTGCGGCCCGGCACCGCCTATCCCGCCGTGCTGATCGCGACCGCGGAGAGCGACACGCGGGTGGACCCGATGCACGCGCGGAAGATGACGGCGCGGCTGCAGGCCGCCACTACATCGCCGCGGCCGGTGCTGCTCCGGCTGGAGTCGCGAGCCGGACACGGTGCCGGGAAGCCGTTCTCCAAGCAGCTCGACGAGCTCACCGACATCTGGACATTTGTGTTTTCGGAGCTTGGGGTCGAGGTTTAGGCCTGATGCCACCTGGGAGTACCGTCATGGCCTATGAGTCCCGCCCCGCCGCCAGCATGTCCCGCCCCGACCGGTGGCTCGCCTTCCTGCGCGTGGTGGTCGGACTCTACTTCGCGAAGGCCGTGGTGACCAAGCTCGGCATCTTCATGGTGGGTGGGATACTGCCGCTGCCCGGGGTGTCGGACCGGTGGATCGGCGTGATGCCCAAGATCATCGCCAAACAGGCGTCGGCTAACCCGATCCTGTTCTACAAGCACTTTCTCGACAACACCGTGCTGACCCACCCCGAGACCTTTGCCCACCTGACCGCCTGGGGCGAGACGATCACGGGAATCGGCCTTACCCTGGGCCTGCTGACCGGGGTTGCCTCGATCGTGGGCCTCGTACTGGCGATCAATTACGGCCTCGCCACCCAATGGATGTCGTCCGGACAGCAGGGCCTCCACATCATGCTCGTGGCCATGATGATCGCGTTCTTCTTTGCCCGGGCCGGGCGGACGTGGGGGCTCGATGCGTTGCTCTGGAGCGCACGGCCAAGGTCGCTTTTCGCCCGACGACCGTTCTCCTGAAGTCGGCTCCGCCCTCTCTTACCGTCCCATGCTCGGCGGCGCTCGCCGCATCCCGCCCACGACGCCGTCAGCCTCGCAGTGGGCGTCCCGCGCGCTGTAGACCACGCAGAACACGCCGTCCGAGTGCCATCGCTCGTACCACCGGCGCATGACGCCCCGGTCCTGGGCGGAGAAGCGGGTCGAGGGAAGCTCGGCCGTGTAGAGCGCCACGTGCGTGTGCAGCGTGCCGCTCCACTCCGGCGGGCCGCACCGCGCCACCGACGCCTCCGACGCGATGCTCATCGAGTCGGCGCCCTCGGGCGCGAGCGCCAGGATCCGGCTCACGAAGACGGTGTCGTTCCGGACCGAGGCACCGAGGCAGGCCACCCGCTCCTCCTTGGCGGCCACGCTCTCGGTCCAGAGCGCCCGGATTCCCAGCCCCGCCTCCCGGCTGAACCGGAATGCGGGCTCCGGTCGGCGGAGGCTGTCCGCCTGCGCCTCCGCGCGGCCACCCAGGAGCGCGAGCGCGAGCGCGAGCACCAGCCACACGGCGCGCACGGAGATCAGAATTTCGCGCTCGGCAGGATCAGCACGCGCGATCCGTCGATCTCGCAGTGCGCCTGGTCCTCGCCGTACAGCAGACAGAACGTACCGTCGGCCTTCCAGCGTTGCCACCACATCAGCATGACCCCCCGATCTGAGCCGGAGAACATGCTGAACGGGCGGCCGTTGCCGTCGAGCGCGATGTGCGTGTGCACCGTCCCCTGCCATGTCGGCGGCCCGCAGGCCTCGAGCGAGCCCTTGGCGGAGACGGCCATGGAATCGGCGCCGGCGGATAGGGGCATGATCCGGGTGATGCGGAGCGTGTCGCCGTCCACCGTGCTCG
Source organism: Gemmatimonadales bacterium (assembly GCA_025927545.1). GTDB lineage: Bacteria > Gemmatimonadota > Gemmatimonadetes > Gemmatimonadales > GWC2-71-9 > CAVVWJ01. The sequence continues at coordinate 5,761 of JAICLE010000009.1, read as the reverse complement.
CGAGGCAGGCAACCCGCTCGGCCCCGGCCGCCACGCTCGCTGCCCAGAGCTGCTGCAGCGGGCCCCGCGCGGCCGGATCCACCCGGAAGGCGCTGGGTGGCCCCTGGAGGCCGGCCAGCAGCGGCGCGGCGGCCAGCGCCGCCACCAGCCGGGCTCTCACGGCGTCTGGCCGATCGCGACCCCCCAGGGGAGCTTGCCGACCGGGATCTTGTGGACCACCGTGAGCTTGTCGGTGTCCACCACGCTGACGTCGTTGGAAGGTCCGTTGGCCGTGTAGAGCCTCCGGCCATCGGGGGTGAGCGCGATTCCCCACGGGCGGGTCCCCACTGGAATCGACGTGATCACCGAGTCGGCGGCCACATCGATCACCGAGACCGTGCCGCCGCGGCCATTGGAGACGTAGACCCGCGTTCCGTCGGGCGACATGGCCGTGCCCATGGGCCGCGACCCCTTGGGCATCTCGAGCACCTTGAGGGCCTTCCGGGCGGGAACGTCGATCACCCACACGGTGCCGTCCACCTCCGAGGTGACGAACGCGCGCGAGCCGTCCGGCGTGAACGCGAGGGAACGCGGCCGCTTTCCGACCTCGATGTGGCCGAGGACCTTGCCGCTCTTCGTGTCGATGATCGTCAGGTTGTGGGCGGTCTCGCCGGTGACCCATACCGTGTTGCCATCGGGCGCGACGGTGACACCCTCCGGCTCCGTGCCGACGTCCACGGTCGAGCGGATCTTGCCGCTCGCGATGTCCACGATCGATGCCTCGCCCGCATCCTCGTTGGAGACGAAGAGCGTGGCGCCGTCGCGGCTGATGTCGAAGGTCTCCGGATCGGAGCCGCCCGGAAGCACGCGCGTGACTTTCCGGCTCGCCGCATCCACCTCCGCGATCCCGTCCTTGGACTTGTCCGCCTTGAGCTTGTCGCACTCGGCGTCGGGCATCGTCGGCGGGCACTTGGGCGAGCCGCTCAGTGCCACGAACACCTTCTTCCCGTCCTGGCTCACCCGGACGCCGCGCGGGCGGGTGCCGACCGGAATCGTCGCCACCACACTGTCGCTGCGCGTGTCGATGACGCTGAGCTCCTGCGAGTCCTCGTTGGTGACGTAGGCGAGCAGGCCGGGCCCGGCCGGCGCCTGGGTGGCGCTCGCCGAGCTGTCGCCGCCGGCGCGGGCGGCGGGCTCGCGGCCCTGGCAGGCGGCGGCGAGGACGAGCGCGGTAAGGGAAACGGTGCGGAGCAAGGTGTCAGTGGGCATCGAACGTCGCTTTCTCCCGGTGGCGAGCCTCGGCGAGGCCCTCGATACGGTCCACGCCGATGGCGCCGGTGAAGTCCGCGCCGTCGATGTCGGCCTTGGCGAGCTTGGCTCCCGTGAGGTCGGCGCGGGTGAGGTCGGTCTGGATGAGGTCCGCGTTCCGGAGGTCCGCGTGGTCGAGCTTCGCGCCGGCCAGCGTGGCATACGAGAAATCAGCCTTGTAGAGGTTGGCGCCGGAGAGGTCGGCACCGGAGAGATCGGCGCTGACGAAGGTGGCGCGCATGACCCCCATGGACTGGTTGCCCGGATCGGCCCCGATGTTGGCGTTGACCAGCGTGGCGCCGACGAGCCTGGCCTTGTGCAGATAGCCGATGATCCGCGTTCCCGAAAGGTTGGCCCCACTCAGGTCGGCAGCTTCGATGATGGTGGCGAACAGGCTCGCTCCCGCCAAGTTGGCCCGGCGAAAGTCGGCCCGGCGCAGCACGGTCCCGTCCAGGTTGGCCTTGCGCAGATCGGCACCCACCGCGGTGGCATCGGTGAGATTGCAACTGAACAGGTTGGCGCCGGCCAGTCGGGCGCTGTCGAGTGAGGCGCCGGACAGATCGGCGTGGTGGAAATCCACGCCCTCGAGATCCAGCCCCCGCAAGTCCGCATGCGAGAGATCGGGCGTCTTCGACGCCGTTGCGGTCGCCAGGCGCGCTTTGAGGCCGGCAAGGTCGAGCCGGACACGCGGCGTGCCCTGCGCCGGCGCGGCCTGCGCCGCCGTCGCCGATGCCACGCCGCCGGCGAGCAGCAGGGTCAGCGCCGCGCACCCGAGGGCACGGGCGGAGCGGCTCGTGCCGAGCCGGCGGGGGTTGCGGCGGTCGTTGCTCATGGCGCTCCCTGGCGGTTGGGCCCTCCTCAACTTACCCTCGACCCGCTCCCTCGGCTAAACCGGCGTACAGGTCCGCACGGGTCAGTGGGAGCGAGACGTGGCCATTCGCATCCGGCCGCCCCAGCACCGTCTGCGCCACGTCGATGTAGCCGCTGGCGAAGGAGCGGGCGCACCCGGCCATGTACAGCCGCCAGGTGCGGAAGGTCTCGTCGCCGACGACCGCCGTGACCGCCGCCCGTGCGCGCTCGAGCCGCTGCCGCCAGCGGCGGAGGGTCCGGGCGTAGTGTTCGCGCAAGGTCTCGACGTCGCGGACCTCGAATCCGGCGTTCCGCGCGGCGCCCACGATCCGGTCGAGCGGCGGCAGCTCGCCGTCCGGGAAAACGTAGCGCTGCATGAAGGATCCCGTGTCCCAGACCCGGCTCACGATGCGCGGCACCACGCCGGGGGTCGCGGCCTCGAGGCTGCCCGTGATTCCGTGGTTGAGGAAGACGCCGCCGGGGCGGGTGAGGCGGAATGCTCGCGCGAAGTACGCGGGCAGCTGCTCCAGGCCCACGTGCTCCACCATGCCCACACTCACCACCTTGTCGAATTGCGCGTCATCGGGAAGCTCCCGGTAGTCCCGCACCTCGACCCGGCAGCGGCCCGCCAGTCCTTCTTCGGCGATCCGCTGCCGCGCCCAGCGCGCCTGCTCCTCGCTCAGTGTGATCCCCAGCCCTTCGACCCCGAACTGCCGCACGGCGTGGCGCAGCAGGCCACCCCAGCCGCAGCCGATGTCGAGCAGCCGCTCGCCCGGCCGAAGACGCAGCTTCCGGCAGATGTGCTCCATCTTATCGCGCTGGGCGGTGTCGATGTCCTCCTGCCCGGTCCGGAAGTAGGCGCAGGAGTAGACCAGCTCGCGGTCGAGCCACAGCCGGTAGAAGTCGTTACCCACCTCGTAGTGCGACCGGACCGCCGCCGCGTCCCGGCGGATGGAGTGGCGGCGACCGTGAAGGGAGGCCGTCGCAGGGCCGGAAGCGGCCGGCAGGTGGGCTGGAACGCGGGCCGGGGCCCGCGGAAGTCCCGCGAGGCAGGCGAGCAGCCGAGGCCAGACCCCGGGTGTGGTGAGCCGCGCGCGGAGCTCATCGCGGAGTGCCGTAGCTGCCTCGAGATCGCCCTCCACGTCGAAGTCGCCCCGGACGAAGGCCGCCGCCAGGCGCAGTTCGGACGGCGGGAGGAACATGCGACGCAGCGCGGACGGGCCGGAGAGCGTCAGGGTATATCGGGCGGGCATGCCGCCTCCGCGCTCTTCGAAATGCTGGTCCCAGTATCGGACGGCGAACTCCCGCTCCTCAACCTGCCCGAACAGCAACGCCGCGGCCTCTCGGCAGCGCGTGAGGATCGCGTCGGACGCGTGCGATGGGGAGTGGACGGATTCGGGCCGGAAGTGGATCGGGTGCCGCCAGCGCCCTGACCGCCTGGCAGTTTCGGTGTGATTGGTTGCGGCCGGGAATATCGGCCGGCTCTCCCTGGACATCGGATCCTCCTCTCCGGATGCTATGTACGTACGTGACACAAACGAGAACTCCTGCCCGGCTCGGTTGAGCTGGGCAGGAGTCATCAACCGCTGGGCCTGATCTGGCGGGGGGGGAATTACCCCTCGCGTTTCACCGCCGGTCGGCCCGGTCCCATTTTGGCATCGCTCCGCGATTTCACGTAGCTGTAGATCTTGTCGATGGTCGGGATGTCCATGCCGAGCGCGCACCAGGCCGGCATCCCCTTGGGCACGCGTCCGGCACACACCGTCTGCACGAACAACTCCTTGGTATTGATCGGCCCATCGGGCTTGAGTGACAGGATGAGGTGCGGGGCGATGGTCGTGCCCAGCACGTCCTCGCCGTGGCAGCGGGCGCAGTTCAGGTTGTACTGCTTCCAGCCGTCGTACACCTCCTGGCTCACGGTGTCGCGCGGGGCCTGGTGATACTCATCGCGGAGTTCCTGGGCCGCTGCCCGGATGGTCACAGTCGAAGCGGCCAGGAGCACCGCGCCACCCAGCGCGGTGGCGCGAAGAGCGGCGGTGAGGAGCGTGCGCATGCGTGCAGTGTTCCTTTCGTCGGTCTCGGCTGGGCTCAGCCCGGCCCGGCCTTCTTGGCCGAGTCGGCGGGGGCCGGTGCCGCCGTCGAACGGGCAGCCTTTTCCTGGCTTGGTCCCTCCATCGGGAGCACCGGCACGTGGTATTCCTTGAGGATAGCCTGGATCTCGGGACCCTTGCGCTCGAGCACGGCGTTCAGGCTGTCCCGGAACTCCTTGTCGGCCCGCCGAACCGCGATCCCGATGTTGTACTGGAACGGGATCTCGCTCAGCGAGTCGGTGGCGGGAAGCGGCGTCAGCACCAGCGGCACGGCGGACTTGCTGGCGAAGTAGCCCGCGAGCGGCCCCCAGGCGAGTGCGATGTCGACCGTCTTGTCCGCCACCGCCTTGATGACGTCGTCGGGCCGGTTCTGATCATCGAAGAAGGTGCTGTAGCCGGTGAGATTGCCGACCACGCCGTGACGGCTCAAGGCCATGGCCGGGGGCGAGTTTTCGGCGTCGGAGGTGTAGATGTTCACCCCGATCTTGAGCTTCTTGAGCCGCGGGTCGGAGAGCGAACTCAGGTCCTCGAGGCCGCTGCCCTGGCGGGCCACGAAGAAGTAGCCGGAGCGGAAGTACGGCTTGGTGGCGCCCGCCATGTCGAGACCGACCGGTGCCTCGATGGCCATGTCGCAGTACTGGCCGTTGAGCACCCGGAAGTACCCGCGACGGGTGGGAAACCAGAGATAATCCAGCTTTGAGTGGAGCTCCTGGGCGATCAGCGTGGCGATCTTGTTTTCGTACCCCTCACCCTTGTCATTCGAGGAGGGCATGTTGTCCGGGTCGGCGCACACCCGGATGAGGCCCGGTTGGCGCGGTGCGGGACGCTGAGCCCGTGCCGGAACGGTGGCGACCGGGGTAGCGAGCGCCAGCAACGCGAGAGTACGAGCCAGGTGGGATGCGGACCACGACATGAGATACCCCTGCCAATGCTTGGGGGCCTGCCGGCGGCAACCGTTGTTGGACCGGTCCTGCCCCGGAACGGCACGGCGCCGGAGCTGACCGCGCCCCGGCGCCGTGCTCATTCTGTAATGTACCCCCGACCGGACCGGAGGGTATCCCCTCCGGTCCGGTCGGGACCCGCCTACTTCATGGTCACGTTCTTCAGCCCGAAGACGGTCATGACGCCGCCCTGGTTGCTGAACTGCCCGGCATCGCCGAACGCACCGAGCGCGCCGAGACCGGCGGTCGGATCCTCGGCGCCGATGCCGGCGGCCACGCCGATACCGGCCCAGCCACCGATGCCCGAGTAGACCGCGATGTTCTGCGACCCGTCCGGAGCGGTGTAGCTCATCGGGTTACCGATGATGCCCGACGGCGTCTTGTACTGCCAGAGGACCTTGCCGCTCTTGGCATCGACGCCCTTCAGCCAGCCTTCCATGGTGCCGTAGAAGACGAGCCCGCCGGCCGTGGCGAGGGCCCCGCCGTAGGCGGCCAGGTTCTCCTTGATCTCCCAGTTGACCTTGCCCTTCATCGGATCCCAGGAGATGAACCGGCCACGATTGCCGCCGGGGCCCGGGAACATCCGCACGATCG
>JAICLE010000153.1 GCA_025927545.1 Gemmatimonadales bacterium | reverse complement strand
ATCGCCCGCCTGCGTGCGCCTCTCCCGGGATCGGCATCGCCCGAAGTCACCGCCCGGCTCGAGGCGCTCGAACACAGTGTCCAGGACGTCCAGCAGGAGCTGGCGGAAACACAGGAACGGCTCGACTTCGCCGAGCGTCTGCTCAGCCAGGCACGGGAAGACCGGCGCATCGGTGGCTAGAGCGGAACCCGCCTGAGCCGGTCGGGCGATGGGTTTCGTGTCGGCGGAGCGCGCCGTCGCCCCGGACAAGCCTGGCAGAAACCTGCCGTGCGCGGCATCTTGCGCTGATACAGAGCCCCTTTGCCCGGTAACCCCTCCTCACCACCGTACGGCATCAACGGTACCCCCATTGCCCGAGATGTCCGACCCCCTCGCGGCCGCCCTGGCCGATCGCTATCGCGTCGAGCGCGAGCTCGGCCGCGGCGGCATGGCCACGGTCTATCTCGCCCGCGACCTCCGGCACGATCGGCCCGTCGCACTCAAGGTCCTGCGTCCCGAGCTCGCCGCCTCGCTCGGTCCCGAGCGATTCCTCCAGGAGATCAGGATCGCCGCGCGCCTGCAGCATCCGCACATTCTCCCCGTGCACGACTCGGGCGAGGCGGGTGGAAACCGCGAAGCGGGTGGGCGCGAGGCGAGCCGGCTGTGGTATACCATGCCTTATGTGGAAGGCGAATCACTTCGAGAGCGCATCACGCGCGAAGGCCAGCTGGCGCTCGACCAAGCGGTGCGGATCGCCTCTCAGGTGCTGAGCGCCCTGGGCTACGCCCATGCGCACGGCGTCATCCACCGGGATATCAAGCCGGAAAACATCCTGCTGGAAGGCGACGAGGCGGTTGTCGCGGACTTCGGGGTCGCACGCGCCGTCACCGCCGCGGGTGAGGACCGGCTCACCGAGACCGGGCTCGCACTGGGCACGCCCGCCTACATGAGCCCCGAGCAGGCCGGCGGCAGCAGAGAGCTGGACGGACGGAGCGACCTGTACGCGGTCGGCTGCGTGGTGTACGAGATGCTGGCGGGCCAGCCACCGTTCGTGGGGGTCACCGCGCAGCAATTGCTGGCGCGCCACGCGATGGACCCGGTGCCCCCGCTACGGACCGTGCGCGCCGCCGTGCCGGAGGGCATCGAGCAGGCCGTCCTGCGCGCGCTCTCCAAGGTGCCGGCCGACCGGTTCGGCACGGCCGCCGAGTTTGCCCAGGCGCTGGCAGCACCGCGCGACGCGGCGGTCGTGTCCGCCTCGAAGCCCAGGCGTCGCGGCCGGCGCCGGACGGTCGCACTCGCGGCCGCGGCGCTCGGGCTCTCCCTGGCAGGCTATCTCTGGTGGCCGGAGCCGAAAGCCACGCTCGACCCCGACCTGGTTGCCGTCGTCCCGTTCCGTGTGAAAGGCGCCGTGCCCGCCCTCGGCTACCTGCGCGAAGGCATGATCGACCTCGTGGCCGCCCGGCTGACGGGCGGGGGCGCCGCGCGGGCGACCGACCCGGGTTCCGTCATGGCCGCCTGGCGCCGCGCCGCGGGCTCGGAGTCGGATGATCTTCCGGAGCGCGAGGCGCTCGGGCTGGCCCGGCGGCTCGGCGCCGGTCAGCTCCTGCTCGGCGGCATCGTGGGGACAGTGGATCACCTGACGCTCAACGCCTCGCTGCTCCCGGTCGCCGGCGGAAGGCCGCGCGCAGAGGCCAAGGTCGAGGGTGTGGCGGACAGCTTGCCCCAGTTGGTGGATCGGTTGATCGCCCAACTCGTCACCGAGGAGGCCGGCGCGCCGCGCGGACTCGCCGGGCTCGTCAATCGTCCCCTGCCCGCGCTCCGGCTCTACCTCGAGGCCCAGGCGGCGTACCGTCGTGCCGACTATCCCGACGCGGTCGCCCGACTCGGCCGGGCCCTGGATCTGGACTCGACCTTCGCGATCGCCGGCCTCAGACTCGCGAGCGCAGCCGGGTGGACCACGGCGCCCGGAGCGGGTCGCCGGGGACTGGAGCGGGCGTGGGACAGCCGCGACCGGCTGAGCCCGCCCGACCAGGCCCTGCTGCTGGCCGAAGTGGGTCCGGATTATCCGGCTGTCTCCCCGCTGACGAAGCACCTGGCCTGGTGGGAGCGCGCCGTGGATCTCGCCCCCGACCAGGCGGAGCGGTGGTACGAGCTGGGCGACGAGTACTTTCACGAGGGGCCCTACCTGCAGGTCGAGTCCACCTGGCGGCGGGCGGCGGAGGCCTTCCGCCGGTCGGTGGCGCTGGACTCGGCCAGCGCGCCGCTGGGACACCTGCTCGAGATCGCATTGCTCGAGGACGACAGCGCGACGGTGCGGCGCATCGCGCCGCTGTACCTGGCCCGCGACTCGAGCGGCGAGCTGCTGGGCTTCTACCGCTGGCGCATCGGTGAGGGGCTGCACGACGAGCCGGCGCTCACCGCGCTGCGCGCGCAGTATCGGCAGATGCCGCTGCCGAGCCTGTGGCGGATCATGAACCACGCGGTGCTCGACGGCCGCCGCATGGAGGACGCGGAGTCGGCCGCCGTCGCCATCCGGGGGGCGGCGGGGCGAAGCTCCGACTGGCAGCGCAGCAAGACGTATCTGCACGCCTTCGAGATCAACCGGGGCCGTCCGGCGACGGCGCTGGGGGACACGGCGCGCTCGGGTGAGGATGAGTACGCGCCGCACACGGCCCTGTACGAGCGGGTGCTGGACGCGATGTACGGCGATGGGGACAGCCTGAACGGCAGCGAGGCGGCGCGGGAGCTGGCGCGGCTCCTCGCGAGGCCGGCCCCGGAGGGAAGCGACACGCGAGCGGTCGGGCAGACGGACCTGTGCGTGGTCACGCTCTGGCAGCTGAGCCATGGTGAGCTCGACGGCGTGGCTCGGGCAATCACGCGCCTCCGCTCGCGCACGCCCGGCGACGCACCCGCATCGCTCGCTACCGCGATGGTCTGCGCCGTGTTGCTCGAGGCCAAGCTCGCGGCCGCCGCGGGCGCCGCGGGCGCGGCGGACGCGCTGGAGCGCCTGGACACCTTGATGCGGAGCGGGCCCGGCGGACAGCGGAACGGGCCGCCCGTCGCGTTCACCCTGAGCCCGGCATACGTCAGGTCCACGGTCGGGATCAGCCCCGTCGGCTTCGAAGACTTCGCCAACCTCGAGGTGGCGCACCTGCGCGAGCGTCAGGGCAACGTTCGGGCAGCCCTCGCCGCGGTCCGGCGGCGACCGTACGCCTATCACCTCACCGATTACCTGGCCCCGCACTTGCGCGAGGAGGGCCGCCTGGCCGCCATCATCGGGGACCGCGCGGGTGCGGTCAGCGCCTACCGGCACTATCTCGCACTGCGGTCGGACCCGGAGCCGGTGCTGCGGCCGGCCGTCGACACCATACGTGCGGAACTGGCGAAGCTGGGCGGAAGCCCCTGAGCAGGATAATTGTCGGCGCCGGCGGACAGGACGAACGCGCCAGGAAGGACGGATCGCGAGGCACGTGCTGAAGCGGAGTATGGTGCCGCCGGGCCTCGTGCCTGGGGCACGTGGTACTGGCCACGCGGGCTCGCATTTCTTGGTCTGTACGGTCTCGTCTGCCTCCGGGCAGCCCATGGCGTTCTTCGGCAGGTATATCGACGTGCCCCCCACTCGCGCATCCTCTGGACGAACGAGGAGAGCGCCGATGGTCCCCTCACCACGCTGACCTTCGAGGAACAGGATGGCAAGACGCTCCTGGCCCTGCACGAACTCTATCCTTCCAGGGAGGACGAGCTTCTCGTCACCTTGGTACCACCATGAGAAAGCCCCGACCATTGCTGGTTTTCGTTGCCGCGGCCTTTGCGCAGATGCCCGCGGCAGCGCCGATGCTCGCGGTCAGCGTGAGCAACTCGCCGCTCCCAGCACTCTATCCGTCCGTGAACCGGCAAACCATGTTCAGGAAGACTGGTGATGCTCTCATGTGGAGGCTGCATGCCCCGCTTCTCTCTGCGAGCCGCCGCGCTGACGATCCCGCTCTGGGTGGTCTCGTGCGGTGACCACGATGGCTTCAGCCCCACGGTCGAGAACGTATCCGGGAGCTACTCGGCCGCCTCTTTCACGGTGACGAGTGCGTCGGGCATCGTCGATCTTCTCGCCCCGGGCGCATCGGTGGAGATCACACTGGCTTCGGATGGCGCCACGACCGGCCGACTCCTGCTGCCTGGCGCGGACACGATTGGTGATCACGACGAGGACCTCGCCGGCACCTGGACCCTCAGAGACGACACGGTGACGATCAGCCCGAGCGGGCCATCGATCCTTCGTTTTGCCCATTTCACCGTTGCCCCTGATCTATTGGCAGGCGAACGGCTTCTGAGCGGCCAGACACTCCGCCTTGTGTTGATCAGGGATCATTAGAATGCGCTTCTGGCGATGACACCGCACGGGCCGCAATCGTCAGGGCGCGCTGGGGCAGCGGCGTCGGATACGGCCGGGGTGAGGGATGTAGCGCGAGGCGGGTGTGGCGTCGGCGAGCGCGGGTGCACTCCCGGTCGAGCGTGAGGTGCGTGCGCTCGCGGCGGCCGTTCTGCTGCGGTGAGGCGGGCTCGAAGAGATCCGGGTTGGTAAGCGCCTGACAGGCGAGCGGCAGGCGACTGTGGTCCAGCTGATTCGCAAGT
>JAICLE010000103.1 GCA_025927545.1 Gemmatimonadales bacterium | reverse complement strand
TGCCGACTGTCATCCATGGACTGCCGACTGTCATCCATGGACTGTCGACTGGCATCCCGAGCGGAGCGCGGGATCTTGCCGGCCGCGCTCGACCCATTCCCGGGCAAGATCCCTCGCATTCGCTCGGGATGACAGCGGCTCTGATCGCGACCGGCCCCCCGAACCCTGTAGATTGCTCATTCGACGCCTCCCGTATCCCGTCCACACGACCGGACCGTCCCGGGAGCCCCCCGTCCCACCCGTGACCCGAGGCACTCCCCATCGATCCGCTGACCGTTCGCCGCGCCCTCTCCCGCCGATTCAGACCGCGCACCGATGCCCGCGAGGATCTGCTGACCGGCCCGATCCGCGGCGAGTTGCTCGGCGCCGAGCACCTGGCCGAGCGGGCCCAGGACGTGGCCGCGGGGCAGCGGCTCGCGAAGGTTGCGCCCGACCGGCGCCGCACTCCGCTCCTCGCCCGGCTCAACGACACCCGCCGCACCCTCGATCATGCGCACGCCCGGCTCACCGCGGCCTCCGACCGCGGCGCCGACATCGGCCCCGCCGGCGAGTGGCTGCTGGACAACTATCACGTGGTGCAGGAGCACATCGGCGAGGTGCGGGAGAGCCTTCCCGGCGGCTACTACCGTGAGCTGCCGGTGCTCGCCTCCGGCCCGCTGGCGGGCTACCCGCGGGTCTACGAGCTGGCGATCACCCTCATCTCCCACAGCGAGGGCCGGATCGGCCTCGACAACGTGGGCGCGTTCGTCGAGGCGTTCCAGCAGGTGGCGGGGCTCACCATCGGCGAGCTCTGGGCCGTGCCCGCGATGCTCCGGTTGGGCCTGATCGAGAACGTGCGCCGGATGACGCTGCGCACCGTGCAGCGGCTCGAGGAGCTGGAGGCGGCCGACCACGCGGCGGCGCGGATCGCCCGCGCGAGCGAGGCCGGGACCGAGGCCCTCGACGCCGAGCTCGAGCGCTTCGCCGACGCGGCGCCGACGCTCGCCCCGACCTTCGTCGCCCGCTTCCTCCAGCAGCTCCGGGTGGAGGGCGGCGCGCTCCCCGCCATCGTGCGGCTGGAGCAGTGGATCGCGGACGAGGCATTGAGCGCGGAGGAGGCCGCCGGGAAGGCCACCCAGCGGCTCGCCCTCACCCAGGTCGGCATGGCGAACAGCATCACCAGCCTTCGCGCGATCGCGCGGATGGACTGGCGGACGTTCGTCGAGGGCCAGAGCCGGATGGAGGCGATCCTGCGGGAGGACCCGTCCGCGTTCTACTCGCGCATGGACTTCGCCACCCGCGACCGCTACCGCCACGCGGTGGAGCAAGTGGCCAGGCGGACCGGACGGAGCGAAGAGGCGGTGGCCCGGCTCGCGGTGGACCGCGCCCGCGCGGCGCTGGCCGCGGCCGCGGACGATCCCCGGCGCGCCCATGTCGGCTACTACCTGGTGGACGCCGGCCTCGCCGAGCTGGAGCAGGCGACCGGTTACCGCGCCACCCCGGGCGAGGCGGTCGAGCGCTGGGTACACCGCCACCCGAACACCGTATTCGTGGGCGGCGTGCTCACGACCACCGCGGCCGCGCTGGCCGCGGTGCTCTGGCTCGGCGGCCCGGCCGCCCGCGCCGAGTGGCTCCCGGTGCTGCTCCTCGGCCTGATCCCGGCGGGCGACATCGCGGTTAACGTCGTCAACCAGCTCGTCACCGCGTTCCTGCCGCCCCGCACGCTCCCCAAGCTCGACCTCGACGAGCACGGCGTGCCGCCCGAGTTCCGCACGGCGGTGGTGATCCCGACGCTGTTCGGCAGCGTGGACGCCGTACACGAGGCGCTGGAGAATCTCGAGGTCCAGTTCCTGGCCAACCGCGAGGCCCACCTCCACTTCGCGGTGCTGAGCGACTTCACCGACGCCGCCACCGAGACCCGGGACGGCGACGAGGCGATCGTCACCGCCGCCGTGGACGGGGTCCGCGCGCTCAACGCCCGCTACGCCGCCGGGAATGAGGACGCCTTCTACCTGTTTCACCGGCCCCGCCGCTGGAACCCGCACGAGGGCGTGTGGATGGGCTGGGAGCGGAAGCGCGGGAAGCTGGCCGAGTTCAACCGGTTCGTGCTCACCGGGCGGCGCGATGGGTTCAACGTGCTGATCGGCGACCCGGCGCCGATCCGAAGCGTGCGCTACGTCATCACGCTCGACGCCGACACCGTCCTTCCGCCCGATGCGGCCCCGCTGCTCGTCGGGGCGCTGGCCCACCCGCTCAACCGCGCGGTGTACGACGAGGCGCTGGGCCGCGTGGTGCGTGGCTACGGGATCCTGCAGCCGAGAGTGGGCGTCTCGCTGCCGAGTGCGCACCGCTCGATATTCGCCGCCATCCACTCGGGCCATCCCGGCGTGGACCCCTACACCACCGCCGTCTCGGACGTCTACCAGGACCTCTACGGCGAGGGGAGCTTCACCGGCAAGGGCATCTACGACGTCCGCGCATTCGAGCAGGCCACCCACGGCCGCTTCCCCGAGAACACGCTGCTCTCCCACGACCTCATCGAGGGGAGCTACGCCCGGGCGGGCCTCGCCACCGACGTCATCGTCTACGACGACTATCCCGCCCGCTACCTCAGCTTCACCCGCCGGAAGCACCGCTGGATCCGCGGCGACTGGCAGCTCCTGCCCTGGCTCACGCCGCGGGTGCCGGGACCGGGCGGCTCCGAGCCCAACCGGCTGTCGCTCCTCTCGCGCTGGAAGATTCTCGACAACCTGCGCCGCAGCCTGGTCGAGCCGGCGCAGCTGGCGTTCTTCGTGCTTGGGTGGACGCTGCTCGCGGTGCCGCCGCTCCGCTGGACGCTGCTCGGCCTGGGAGCGGTGGCGGCGCCGTGGATCGTCTCGCTCCTGCTCGCGGCGGTGCGCCCGCCGCTGGACAAGTCGTGGCGCGCCTACTACGCCGCCGTGGCGCGCGACGCGGCTACCAGCGCGCAGCAGCTCGCGCTCGCCGTCGTCTTCCTGGCCCACCAGGCGTGCGTGTCGGCAAGCGCCATCGGCCGGACGCTCTGGCGCATGGCCGTGTCGCACCGCCATCTGCTCCAGTGGCAGAGCGCGTCACAGGTCGAGCGCGCGATGTCTACCTCTGCCCTCGTCACCTGGCGGGCGATGTGGCCCGCGGTGGCGATCGCGGCCGCGGCCGCCGCCGCGGCGGTGTGGCACGCCGGCGGGCTCACCTGGCAGCTCGCGCTGGCGGTGCTCCCGCTGGCCACGCTCTGGATGGCCTCGCCCTGGGTGGCGTTCGCGCTCGGTGCGCCCGGGGTGCGGCGCGAGGAGCGGCTGGCCCCGGAGACCCGGCGGCGGGCGCTCCGCTACGCGCTGCTGCACTGGCGGTTTTTCGACCGGTTCGTCGGCGAAGCCACCCAGTGGCTGGCCCCCGACAACTTCCAGGAAACGCCCGAGCCGGTGGTGGCGATGCGCACCTCGCCCACCAACATCGGCCTCCAGCTTCTGGCCACGGTGAGCGCCCGCGACCTCGGCTTCATCACGCTGGGCGAGATGACCAGGCGCCTGGAGCTGGCCCTCCGCTCGCTCGAGCGGATGCGGCGCTTCCGGGGCCACTTCTTCAACTGGTACGACCTGCGCGATCTGAGCGTCCTGCAGCCGGGCTACGTATCGACGGTGGACAGCGGCAACCTGGCCGGGCACCTGATCGCGCTCCGGCAGGCCTGCCTCGCGCTGGCGGACGAGCCCGCCACACCGCCGCGCGTCTGGCCCGTGCTCGAGACGGCGCTCACGCTGGCCGGCGACTCCGCCCCCGTCCGGGCGGCGCGGGCGGCGCTCGCGGCGGCGCGGCGCGAGCCGCCGTCGGCCGAATCGCTCGAGACCATCGCGCAGCCGCTCCGGGAGGCGGAGGCGGCGCTCGCCGGCGCGCCCGCGGCCGAGTGGGTGGGCTGGAGCCTCCGGTTCATCGCCGCGCGCTCGGCCGCCCCGGAGGACACCGGGCCGCTGGCCGCCCGCCTCCGGGCCATCGCCGAGCGGGCGTCGGACTACGCCATGGAGATGGACTTCCGCTTCCTGTTCGATCCCGAGCGGAAGCTGTTCGCGATCGGCTTCCAGCAGACTACCCACGCGCTGGACGGGTCGTACTACGATCTCCTCGCGTCCGAGGCGCGGCTGGCCAGCTTCATCGCGGTGGCCAAGAACGACGTGCCGGCCGAGCACTGGTTCCGACTCGGCCGCGCGCTGACCCGGGTGCACGCGGGGCGGGCGCCGGTGCTCCTGTCCTGGAGCGGGAGCATGTTCGAGTACCTGATGCCGGTACTCGTCATGCGCTCGTATCCGTTCACGGTGCTGGCGCAGACGTATGCCGCCGCCGTGGCCCGGCACATCGCGTACGGCGCCGAGCGCGGCGTGCCCTGGGGCGTGAGCGAGAGCGCATACAACGTCCGCGACCGCCACCACGTGTACCAGTACCGTCCGTTCGGCATTCCCGACCTGGCCCTCAAACGCGGGCTCGGCCGGGACCTGGTGGTGGCGCCCTACGCCTCCGCGCTCGCCGCGATGATCGACCCGGTGCGCGCGCTCGCGAACCTCGAGCGGTTGGAGGCCAAGGGCGCCCTCGGCTCCTGCGGCTTCCGCGACGCGCTCGACTACACGCGCCCCGACCCCGATCAGCGCTACGCCGTGGTCGCCACCTACATGGCGCATCACCTCGGCATGGGACTCGTCGCCCTGACCAATGCGCTGACGGGACAGGTGTGGCAGCGCCGGTTCCACGACGACCCCGTGGTGCGCTCGGCGGAGCTGCTCCTGCACGAGCGCATCCCGCGGCGCCTGGCGCTCAGGGACCCGCAGGCGGTCCGGCGCGACGAGTCGCTGCCCGAGGCGGAGGTGGAGCGTCCGGCCGTGCGCGAAATCGACGCGCCGGACGCGCCGACGCCGCACGTCGCCCTCCTCGGCCAGCTCCCCTACACCATCATGGTGAGCCACGCCGGCGGCGGATACAGCCGCTATCAGGCGCTGGCCGTCACCCGCTGGCGCTCCGATGGGACGCGGGACGACACCGGGCAGTTCTGCTACGTGAAGGACCTCACCAGCAGCCGCATCTGGTCGGCGACGCATCAGCCGGTGTGCGCGCAGGCAGACTGGTACCGCGCCCACCTCGCGACCGACCGGGTCACCTTCCACCGGGCCGACGGTCCCGTCGAGACGCGCACCGAGATCGCCGTCGTCCCCGACGATTCGGCCGAGGTCCGGCGAGTAACCGTGGTGAACAACGGCAGCGAGGCCCGCGAGGTGGAGCTCACCAGCTACGGCGAGATCGTGCTCGCGACGCCCGAGGCCGACCGCGCCCACCCGGCGTTCGGCAATCTGTTCGTCGAGACCGAGTGGCATGCCTGGTGTGCCGCGATCACCGCCACCCGCCGCCCTCGCTCGGCGGAGGAGCGGCCGCTCTGGTGCGTGCACGTCGTGGCCGCGGGCGGCGAGCAGGTCGGCGAGGTGAGCTGCGAGACCGACCGCGCACGCTTCGTCGGCCGCGGGCGCTCGACCCGGGAGCCCGTGGCACTCGAGCAGGACGGGCCGCTCTCCGGCGCCACCGGCTCGGTGCTCGATCCGGTGTTCGCGCTCCGCGTGCGGGTGCGGCTCGCGCCCGGCCAGTCGGCCTCGGTGGCGTTCACGACACTCGTCGCGGAGACCAGCGAGCGCGCCTTCGAGCTGGCCGACCGCTATCACGATCCCCACGCCGCCCAGCGCGCGCTCGACCTCGCCTGGACCTCGAGCCAGGTGGAGCTCCGCGAATTCCAGCTCACGCCGGCGGAGGCGGCAGTGTTCCAGGAGCTGGCCGGTCACCTGTTCTACGGGACCGCCGCGCTCCGGCCGCCCGAGGCCGAGCTGCGCCGGAACCGCGGCTCGCAGCCCCTCCTCTGGGCCAACGGGATCTCCGGTGACTGGCCGATCGTCCTGACCACCATCGCCTCGGCCGAAGGGCTCCCCACCCTGCGCCAGCTCCTGGCGGCCCACCGCTACTGGAGACGGCGCGGCATGACGGTGGATCTGGTCGTCCTCAACACCCATCCGCCCAGCTACCTGCAGGAGCTGGCCGACCAGATCACGAGCGCGGTGTACGCGGTCGGCGACTCCGGCTCGCTCGACCGCTCGGGCGGCGTGTTCGTGCGCCGTGCCGACGTGATGGATGCCGCCGAGCTGCTGATGCTGCGCGCAACGGCCCGGGTGCACATCCCCTGCGACGGGCGTTCGCTCGGCCGCATCGTCGCCTCGGCGATGACGACCCGCGAGCCGCTCGATGCCGAGCTCGACGTGCAGCCGCATGAAACCCGCGCGCCCGAGCGGAGCGACTCCCGGGTGGCGCGGGCGGTCCGGCGGATCGGGGCCACCCTGCGGACGCCGACGGCACCGGGGCTCGCCGCGGCGCCGTCGAGGAAGGCCGGAGCAACGCCGCCGTCCGCCCCGGCGTTCGAGAACGGGTTTGGCGGACTGGCCGCCGGCGGCGACTACGAGATCCGTCTCGCCGGCCGCGGGGTACCGCCCGCGCCCTGGGCCAACGTCATCGCCAATCCGCACGCCGGCTTCGTGGTGACCGAGCGAGGCGGCGGGTTCACCTGGGCCGGCAACAGCTACTTCTTCCGGCTGACACCCTGGCACAACGATCCCGTGGCCGATCCGGTGAGCGACGTGGTCTACCTGCAGGACACCGAGAGCGGGGCGCTCTGGAGCGCCACGCCGGCGCCGATTCGCGGGGAGGGGCCGTGGACCGTACGCCACGGCCCGGGCGCCACCTCGTTCGAGCACCTGCACGAGGGGATTTCCACGCGCTACACTCTCGGCCTGCCGGAAGACGCGGCGGTGCGCCTCGGCGTGCTGCAGGTGACCAACACCGGCGAGCGCGGCCGCCGGCTCACGATCACGACCTATGTCGAGTGGACCCTCGGCGTGCTGCGCGAGCACACCCAGCACCAGGTGCGCACGAAGTTCGACCGCGAGCACGGGGCGATCTTTGCCCGGAACGGCTTCGACCCCGAGTTCGCCGACTGGACGGCCTTTCACGCCATCACGGAGCCGGTCACGGCCCACACCGGCAGCCGGCGAGAGTTCCTGGGCCGGAACGGCACGCCAGAGGCGCCGGCCGGGCTCCGTCCCGGCTCCGAGCTGTCGGGCGCCACGGGCGCCGCGCTCGACCCGTGCGCCGCGCTCCAGTGCGTGCTCGAGCTCGATCCCGGCGAGACCCGCGAGCTGGTGGTGCTGCTCGGCGCGGCGCCGAACGAAGCGGAGGCCCGGAAGGCGCTCACCGATCACCTCGACGCGGGCCGCGCGCGCGCGGCGCTCGAGCACGCGGTGCAGGGCTGGCGGGAGCGGCTCTCCGTGATCACCGTCCGCACGCCCGAGCCGACGTTCGACGCGATGCTCAACCGGTGGACGCTCTACCAGGCGCTCGCCTGCCGGATGTGGGCCCGGTCGGCGCTGTACCAGAGCAGCGGCGCGTACGGCTTCCGCGACCAGCTCCAGGACGTGATGGCCTTCGTCTACGCGGAGCCCGCGCTGGCGCGCGCGCACATCCTACGCGCGGCGAGCCGCCAGTTCCTCGAGGGCGACGTGCAGCACTGGTGGCACCCGCAGAGCGGGCGCGGCGTGCGCACGCGGTTCTCGGACGACCTCGTCTGGCTGCCCTTCGTGGTGGACCACTACGTGCGCACCACCGGCGACCGGCCGGTGCTCGACCAGTACGTCCCCTTCCTCGAGATGCGCCAGCTCGAGCCCGGCGAGCAGGAGCTGTACGACCTGCCGCGGGTCACGGACGAGCACGGGAGCATCTACGAGCACTGCCTCCGCGCGCTCCGCCGGGCCTCGACCGCCGGCGTGCACGGGCTGCCGCTCATCGGCGGAGGCGACTGGAACGACGGCATGAACCGCGTCGGCGTCGAAGGCCGGGGCGAGAGCGTCTGGCTCGCCTGGTTCCTCATCGCCACGCTGCGCGGCTTCGCGCCCTATGCCGAGGCCCGGGGCGACCTGACCGTGGCGGACGAGTTCCGCCGCCGGGCCGACGCCTACGCCGCGGCGGCCGAGGCGCACGGGTGGGACGGCGCCTGGTATCGCCGCGCCTATTACGACGACGGGACGCCGCTCGGCTCCGCGCAAAGCGAGGAGTGCCGGATCGACTCGATCGCGCAGAGCTGGAGCGTCATCTCCGGTGCCGGCGACCCCGCGCGCCGCGAGATCGCGATGCGGTCGCTGGAAGAGCACCTGGTGCGGGAGGACCCCCGCCTGGTGGTGCTCCTCACGCCGCCGTTCGACCAGACGCCCAAGGACCCGGGCTACATCAAGGGCTACCTGCCCGGGGTCCGGGAGAACGGCGCGCAGTACACCCACGCGGCGCTCTGGGCCGTGCTCGCCACCGCGCTCGAAGGCCGCGGCGATCGCGCCTTCGAGCTGTTCCAGATGCTCAACCCGCTCACCCACACGGGCACGCCGGCGGCGGCGGAGCGCTACAAGGTGGAGCCGTACGTGGTAGCGGCCGACGTGTACACCGCCGAAGGCCAGCTGGGCCGCGGCGGATGGACCTGGTACACCGGCTCGGCGAGCTGGATGTACCGGGTCGGGCTGGAGGGGATCCTTGGGTTCACCCGGCAGGGCGACACGCTGCTCATCGAGTCACGCGCCCCGGCCGTGTGGCCGGAGTACACCATCGAGTACCGCTACGGACGGAGCGTGTACGAGATCGCAGTGCGCATCGGGGACGGCGCGGAGCCGGCGGGGGTGACGGTGGACGGGAGCGCCGCGGAGGGGCCCGGCATCCGCCTGGTGGACGACGGAGCGCGGCACGTCGTGGCGGTCACGCGGCTGGTGGGGGCCGAACAGCAAACGGCCGGCTCGCCCTGAGGCAAGCCGGCCGTTTCCGCCGCAAGTGCGGTGCGGAACTACTGCAGCTTGACGACGTTCTCCGCCGCCGGGCCCTTCTGGCCCTGCACGACGTCGAATTCCACCCGCTCGCCCTCGGCCAGGCTCTTGAAGCCCTGGGCCTGGATCGCCGAATGGTGAACGAAGCAGTCCTTCTGGCCGTCCTCGGGCGTGATGAAGCCGAAGCCCTTGGCGTCATTGAACCACTTGACCGTTCCGGTAACGCGCATTGTCCTACTCCTTGTACTGGTGTAATCGGAGTGGGGACATGCCGCACGACCGACTACGGTTCACGTGGATTACGCCTCCACGCGGGGCCTGGCTGCCGCGGCGCAGCACTGCGCCAGGGACGGCAACCGATACAAAAGGGGCCGGCATCAACGCCAGCCCCTGTCTGAAAACGTTGCGTATCGAATGCACGCATGCAACCGATCCACCAATCTAGTGCTGCAAACACGGAATTGCAACCCCCGGCCTCATCGCTGCTTCACGATCTGCTCCAGCACCTGGCGGGCGAAGTCCTTGTCCCACTCGGCAAGGTTCTTCCGGGCGTACACCTCGGTCTTGGTGGTGGCCGAGTCCTGCCGCTCGAGCTGGATGGTGACATCCAGATCCGCGTGCTTGCCCTTGAATTCCTGCTTGGCCCCGCTGTCGCCGGTGCTCGAGCCGGTCTGGGTGATGTTCATCTGTCGCATGACCGGCGGCACGCGCGCCGCCACCTGCTCGATGGAGCCGGCGACGAGCGACTCCGCGCCGCGCGTAGTGGCGTAGATCGCGCCCGCCGCGCCGGCCGCCGCGGCCGCCACGCACCCGGTGGCCGGCAGCGCGCAGGCAAGCACGACCGCCCACCGCGCCGGCATTCTCCCTGTCACACCCATGCTGCCTCCTCGCTCAAGGCCCGCAGGCGAGCGGCTCGGCTTCCCGGGCGCATCGCCGCATGGCATATTTCGCGGATTACCTCTTCGGAGACCCACCGTGGCCACCTACCTCAAGACCACCGAGATCTCGATCGACGGCGCCCGCACCCTGCCCCGGGAATACTATACCTCGCCCGAGCTGTTCGGCGAGGAGATGGAGCGGATCTTCACCCGGCGCTGGCTCTGTGTCGGCCGCGAGGATCGGCTGGCCGGTCCAGGTGACTACTTCCTGCAGGCGGTGGGCAAGGAGAGCATTATCGTCCTCCGCGACGGCGAGGGCGGCTTCCGCGCCTACTACAACGTCTGCCGACACCGGGGCACGCGGCTCTGCGAGGCGCACACCGGGCAATTCGGCAGCGCCATCCAGTGCCCCTATCATGCCTGGACCTACGGGCTCGACGGCCGGCTCATCGGCGCGCCGTCCGCCGCCGACATCGACAACTTCGACAAGCGCGACTGGCCGCTCTTCGGCGTGCCGGTGGCCAGATGGGAGGGGTTCCTCTTCATCAATCTCGCCGAGGAGCCCGAGCCGTTCGAGCAGGCATGGGCCCCATTGCTCGGGCGCTTCAGCCGGTTCAACCTGCCGAACCTGAAGGTCGCGCGGACCATCGAGTACGACGTCCGGTCCAACTGGAAGCTGCTGTTCCAGAACTATTCGGAGTGCTACCACTGCAGCTCGGTCCACCCGGCTCTCTCCAGGCTGACGCCGCCGACGAGCGGCGAAAACGACCTGACCGAGGGCCCGTTCACCGGCGGCTACATGGTGCTCAATCGCGGCCACACGAGCCTGACGATGAGCGGCCAGTCGTGCGGCGTCGCCGTGGGCGACCTGCCCGAGGAAGACATGAACCGGGTGTACTACTACGCCATCTTTCCGAACATGCTGCTGAGCCTGCACCCGGACTACGTGATGTTCCATACGCTGTGGCCAGACGGGACGGACCGGACGCTCATCACGTGCTCCTGGCTCTTCCACCCCGCGACGCTGGGCGACCCGACATTCAACCCGGACGACGGGGTGGAATTCTGGGACATGACCAACCGGCAGGACTGGCACATCTGCGAACAGAGCCAGCTCGGGGTGGAATCGCGGGCGTATCGGCCGGGGCCGTACTCGAGGCGGGAGAGCTTGTCGGTGCAGTTCGATCGGGAAGTGATGAGGAGCTTGGGGCGTCGGTAGGGTTGTCGGGTGGGGCTCCGGGCGGGGCCGG
>JAICLE010000018.1 GCA_025927545.1 Gemmatimonadales bacterium | reverse complement strand
GGTGCTGCTTGGGTTGAGGCACGCCGGTGGTCACCGTATGTACGATGAAGTCGTAGCTCCCATCGCCATTGATCCACTGGTTGTCGGTCAGGTCGGGGGCCACCGCGGTGCCCTTCGCGTCCTGCCCATGGCAGGCCGTGCCGGGGCCGCCGGCCACCTGGCCGGGAGAGATGCGGGCGCCCGGGGCCACCAGTGGTGGCGAGGAGGGCCCGCCGCCGGCCGGCGGGGCCGCGGCCTGCTTCGCCGTACCCTGCTTTGCCGTATCCTGCTTTGCCGTATCCTGCTTCGACGCAGTCTGACGTGCCGGGCTCGAGCTGGCGACTGCCTTGGGCGGCGCCGCTCTGGTCGCGGCGGCCTTGGGGCTGGTCGCCCTGGACGCCGCGGCCGGGGCCGGCCGCGTGAGGCTGTCGCGAGAGTTCACGGTTGCGGCGGATTCCGGCGCTGCCGGCGACATCCCGGTCGCCGCGGTATCGGCCGTGGTGGCGGCCGGCTGCTCGGAAGGGGGCGGCGCGCTCGACATACCGGTCGTGTCCGTTCGGGCGGCCCGATCGCCGCCCCCGCAGGCGGTTACCAGCAGCAGGAGCGCACCTGCTCGAACTGTCGCTGACATCGTTCCTCCGCAGGATCGAGGGTCCAGAGGGCGGTGCTCGAACGCCGCCCTGCGGCTCTCCATATGTGCGGACGGCGCCAACGGGGCGGTGTCGCCGCTCACACGCCGCGTTTCCGGCGCGGCTTCCGCCCCGCGGCGATCTCATCCATGGTGCGGCCGGTGGCCACCGACGTCTGGTACTCCTCCACGACGTCGGATCCCGGCTCCGCAGCCTCGTCCCGGTGCTTGATGAGCAGCCACTGGGCCCGCCTCGGGTCGCCCCGACGCGTCCGCACCAGCACCCACGAGCCATGCAGCCGCTTGCCGCGGAGCTCGATCTTGAAATCGCCCTTGGCGTAGCCTTGCCGGAGTGCCGCGAGCGGGTCGACGTCGTCGCTCCCGCCGTAGGTGTAGGTCCCCCGGTCCCAGAGCATGACCGTCCCGCCGCCGTACTCTCCCTGGGGAATGGTTCCCTCGAACTTGTTGTACTCGATCGGGTGGTCCTCGACCTCCATCGCCAGCCGCTTCACCGCGGGGTCGAGGCTCGGCCCCTTGGGCACGGCCCAGCTCTTCATGACGCCGTCGAGCTCCAGCCGGAGGTCGAAGTGCAGGTGACTCGCCGCGTGCTTCTGGATGACGTACGCCAGCTTGCTCGCCGCCTTCCGGCGCCCGCCCCGCGGCTCGGCCGTCCGCGTGAAATCCCGCTTCTGCCGGTACTCCGCCAGCCGCGTTCCGCTGGCCGGAGCGGTGCCCGCGCGCTTCGTCTTGGGCGCGGTCTGCGTGGCTCTGGCCGACCCCGGCTTCCTCGTCCGTGCGATCTTCTTCATCGCAATTGCTCCATGGTGCACTGCCTCGGCGCCTTGTCCGGCCGCCAGCGCAGGAACCTGGTCCCGTGCCGGAACCGGCGGTTCGTGATGTGATCGTATTCCACTTCAACGACGAGCTTCGGCGCGAGCGGCTCCCACTGCGCCGAGCGTTCCGTGCTCCACCGGCTCGGGCCGCCTGGCGCTCGGCCGGTGAATCCCGGCGGCTTCCTGAGCGGCTCGAGCATCTCCTTGAGGCCCCGCCGCTCGGCGGCGCTCAGGCTGGAGCAGAAGCCGACGTGGTCGAGCAATCCCTCGCCGTCGTACAGTCCGAGCAGGAGTGACCCGATGCCACCGCCCTTCGATGCGTAGCGGAACCCGCCCACGACGCAGTCGGCGGTATGCTGCCGCTTCACCTTGACCATGCCGTCGCGCTCGCCCGAGCGGTAGGGCAAATCGAGCCGCTTGGCTACGACCCCGTCGAGATCGCCGCCGCCGCCGCTCTCGAGCCACGAGCGCGCCGTGGCCAGCCGGCGCGTCGCCCGGGAGAGCACGACGGTGGTCGCTTTCAGGAAATACTTCCGGGCGAACGCCTCGAGCCGCTGCCGCCGCTCGACGAGCGGGAGCTCGACCAGCGAGCGGCCGCGCTCGTCCACCAGGAGATCGAACACCTCCAGCCGTGCCGGGTGGGCCTCGACCAGCGTCCGCACCCGGCTCGCGGCCGGATGCACCCGGAGCAGCAGCTCGTCGAAGGAGAGCCGCCCGTCCACCGGGATCACGATCTCACCGTCCAGCACGAAGCGGGTGGCGCGGAGCGCCGCGAGCGCCGCCACCACGTCCGGGAAGTAGCGGCCAAGGGGCTTGCCGGCCTTGCTCTGGATGCGTACCTCGTCTTTATCGCGAAAAGCCAGGCAGCGGAAGCCGTCCCACTTGGGCTCGTACTGCCATGCGCCCGCATCCGGCAGCGCATCGGCGGAGTCGGCCTCCATCGGCGGATAGGGGTACTCGATCGGGAGGCTCACAGCACCTCCTCGAGCCGGAACCGGCCACGGGACGCGAGAAGCGGTTTCCACAGGTCGCCGAGCCGGCGCACGCGCGCCGGGACGTTGTCGAGTCGGAAGTCCGCGATCTCGCACCCGCGCTCGACCTCCGTCCAGGTCACCGGCGTCGACACCGTGGCGGCCTCCCGGGGCCGTACCGAATAGACCGAGGCCAGCGTGCGACCCCACGCATTCTGGTTGTAGTCCACCAGGACGCGCCCGTGCGGGCGGCTCGCGATGCGGTACTCTGCCGTGATGACCTTCGGGTAGCGCTTCTCCAGTTGCTTCGCCAATCGTTTCGCGAAGCGCCAGACCTCCTTCTGCACCGGGCCGCGCACGATCGGCACGTAGAGATGCATCCCGCTCGAGCCGCTGGTCTTGACCAGCGGCCGCATCCCCATCGGCTCGAGCGCGTCGCGCACCAGGAGCGCGGTCTCGCGCACCCGCGCGAACGGCGCGCCCGGCCCCGGGTCCAGGTCGAAGTGGAGGTAGTCGGGGCGGTCGGTATCGTCGCAGCGCGCGTACCACTGGTTGAGGTCGATACAGCCGAGGTTCACGGTCCAGAGCAGCGAGGCGAGGTTCTGCACCATGGGAAACGCGATCAGGCTCTCCGACTTGTGCATGATCGCGCAGGTCTCGAGCCAGTCGGGCCGCGAGGGCGGCGTCCGCTTCATGAAGAAGCACTTGCCGTGAATGCCGTTCGGGTAGCGCTTCATCACCATCGCGCGGTCGTGCAGGTGCGGCAGCAGCGCCGCGGACACGGCGGCGTAGTACTGGAGTAGATCACGCTTGGTGTAGCCGGCCTCGGGCCAGAACACCTTGCCCAGGTTGGTCAGCTCGACCCGCCGCCCGCCCAGCCGCAGCGTGACCTGATCAACACCGGTGGGGAGGCGCAGGGGGGCGCGCGCGCGCGCCTGCTTCGTCGTCGGCATTGCTCGGTCCCGCCTTCCCTGGTCGCGACCGCCGCCGAATGGCGGTCGCGACCGGCTCGTAGGCCAGCTCCTGGTCCGCGCTTGCCGTTCTCAGCAGCAGCGCACCGCGGCTCATGTCGCCTCGGCCCACGAAATCGGTTGGAAAGAGGAGCCGCTCGCCCACGACGTCGAGCAGCACGTCCACGTACTTGCCGCTTGCGATGCTGCCGAGCAGAACCAGCTCGGGTGCCGCTGCTTCGCCCGCGCCGGGCCGCGCGATCGCGGCCACATCACGTTGCAGCGGCTGCCGGTAGCGCGCCTCGTCGGGCCGGATCTCCACCTCCGCGAACGACCGCAGCTCGTCCGCGCTGACTGCCGTCTCCGCCGGCAGCAGCCCGCGGTTGCTGGTGATGATCTGCGCGCCCGACATTCCTCCGGGCGGCCGGGCGAACCGCTCGGCATAGGTCAGCTTCCCGCGGAAGTAGAGCCCGCTGAGAAAGCTGAAGGCTTCGCCCAGCGTCACACTCGCCCCGGCCCGGAGGCGCTCCGCCAGCGGAAACCGCCCGCGCCCCGAGAGCAGGAGGTCGGCCCGTTTCCCGCCGGCGCGCGCCGGGGAGAGCAGGAAAATCCGCGGCGCGGTGTCAGGCCCCGGCATTCTCAACAGTGCGCCATGGCGGGGCTGCCTTGCCGTGCCGGTCATCACCGCGGTGCGAGGGCAGAAGGCTCAGAAGTTGGCGCCGATCGAGAAATGCAGATGGAAGCGCCGCGAAGCGGAGGTCGGCGCCGCGTCTATCGGGGTCCCCCTCATCAGCGCGTCGAGCACGTCCTGGGGGGCCCGAAGGTCGAGCGGCGACGGGTTGAGCTTGTACCCGAGCGCCACCTGGATCGCTCCCACCACCGTCTCGTAGCCGATCCCGATACCTACCGCCTGGTAGAACCTGTCCTGGTCGAGAATCCCGGCCCGGGGCGCGAACCGCTTGTCGGGGGTCCAGATCCGGCCGCCGTCGTAGAACACGAACGGCTGGAACTGCTGGCTCAGAAGCGGCATCGGAAAGTGCAGCTCGACGCTGCCCACGAGGCGGGCCAGGCCGCCGATCGGTGTGTAGTGGTCGGCGACGGCGACCGAGCTGTCGCCCTGCTGCTCCAGCCGCACCTGCGGGAGCTTGGGCCCGACCAGCAACGTGCCCCAGCCTCGTACGTCGCGGGTGCCGCCGGCCGTGAAGGTGACGTCGCGCAGCCGGAGCAAAGAGACGAAGGGCGACTCGCTTCCCACCGAGGCGGTGCTGTTGCCGTACGGGAAAATCCGCCCGGCGCCGGCCCGGACGGTGAATCCGACGCGCTCCGTAACCGGCAGGTACCAGGTGGCCCCAAGATCCATCAGGAAGTACTCGCTGGTGTTGAAGCCGGGCAACGTGGCCTCGAGGCGCGGCCGGATCACGTACCCCTTGCGAGGGTTGGCGATCCGGTCGAGCCTGCCGTAGCTCCCCTCGAGCGTGAGCGTACTGCTGTTGCGGGTGCGCTCCAGGGCGCCGGCCGCGGCCGGCGTGGCGAGGCCGAGGAGCGGCAGGTACTGCCCCGGCGCGAGGTCGCTGCCGAAGCCGTAGTCGTAGACCCGGCGATGTGAGATCGAGTAGCCGAGGGATACCGACCGCAGCGGCGCGGGCGCCCAGACCAGCGAACTCTGGAACCCGACCGCCCAGCTCCGGTCCGTGAGGTCACTCCGGTATTCGATGAACGGTCCTCCACCCAGCGAAATGCTCCGGCTGCCGACGTACGGCTCGAACGCGGTGAGGTTGAGCCGATAGAGCTGCTGCGCGGGGTTCTCGAGCGCCGCGACGCCGGTCTGCGCCGTGACGGCCGCCGTGAAGGTGCGGAGCCCGCCGAGCCAGCTTCGGTCGGTCCAGGTGGTCTGGGAAGTGAGCCCGCCGGCGGAGATGATCCCGGCTTCGCCTTTGATGAGGTGCTCCGGGTTCTCGGTGATGTGGAGCATGACCACGACCGACGAGTCGTCCGCGGAGTCCCGCGGGACGCTCACCGACGCGAGCCGCACGATGTCCTTCTGGGTGAGCTGCTGGCGACCCTCCTCGAGCGCGTGCGCGTCGTACCGGTCGCCCGCCCCGAGCGGGAGCTGCCGCACGATTTCCCGCTGGGGGATGGTCTCGTTCCCGGTGACCACGACGCGCCGGATGCGGGCCCGCATGCCCGGCTCGACCTGCACCGTCAGCGCCGCGACATTGGCGGCGCTGTCGACCGTCGTGATCGTCTGCGCGGTGGCGAACGGAAAGCCGTGCGCCCGGAACCATCGCACGGTGCTGTCCGCGACCTCCCGGCGCTCAGCTTCACCCGCGCGGTCGGCCCGGCTCCGGGCACCCCGCGCGAAGCGGCGCCAGCTCCGCTGGGCTTCCGTGGGAAGCGCGAGCGGCCCCGCGGGCGTCGTGAAGGCCAGGGTGTCGATGATGATCGGCGGACCCTCATCGATCACGTAGGTGACGCGTATCTGGTCGGACTTGGCCTCGTAGCTGGCCTCATAGCGAACCTTCACCCTGGCAAAGCCTGAACGCTGATAGTAGTGCCGCAGGCGAACGACGTCGCGCTGCATCTCGGTGGGGTCGAACAGGTGCTTGCCGACGGGCGACACGAACGGCAGGAACCCGAACAATTTGCGCAGCCAGACGAGGCTGCCCTGGCCCGTCAGCGCGATCTTCTGCCGCAGGAGGCTCTGGTCGAGCGATTCCCTGCCTTCGAACCGGAAATCCACGGAGCGGACCTCGGTCGACGGACCCACGCGATTGAGCGCATCCTGCGCCGGGAGCCGGACCGCGCGCCCGAGCAGCGCGAGCACGAGCGCGCCGCAGAGACTAATACGCACGTCGGCCCCGGAGCAGGAAGCCAGGGGACAGACTGCCGCCACGCAGATTGGCGCGCAGCCAGCGGCGCAGGGTGTACTCCAGCTCGAAGCCCGGCCCCAGACTCGAGCCGCCCGATTGCTGGGCCTGGCTGCCGAGCTGGAGCGGAAGCTGGAGGTCCACGTAGAGGCGGGAGCTCAGGTACCGGCCCGCCGTCAGCGTGAGCCCGCGGATCGGCTCCTGGCGGAGCTCGAACACGTCGAAGCCGAGCTCCTGTCCGGCCGCGTTCGAGAGCGCGGTCGTCAGCGTGCTCATGGCCACCTGGCCCGCGCCGCCGCCGCCTACTCCTTCGAACAGGGGGTTGTCCGATGCCGGCCTGCCGGTCACGATGTACGACAGAATGTCGTCCTGGCCCATCGCGGGGTCGGAGGTGAACTCGAGGCTCAGGCTGTCGAGTCGCCCTTTGGCGTGAACGTCGATGAGCACCCCCTCGTCGTTGCCGCCGCCCTGGGTGGGCACCTGGTACGAGGCGTTCACGTCGAGCTTGGTCGAGTCCACGGGGCCGCTGAGGTTGATGTCGCCACCGGTCAGCCGGAACTGGCGCCCGCTGAACTCGATCGTGCCGCGTTCCGGCACGGGCTCCAGATGCCCCGAGAAGCGCATGTCCTGGCCCGGCGCCTGGGTCAGCCGCATGTTTCCGCTGAGCTCGATGTCCATCTCCGGGCTGCTGCTCCGCCGAATCCACACCTGGCCCGGCATCTGGATCGCGAGATCGAGCCGCGTCCGCGCCAGGAGTCCCGGCGTCTTGTTCGCGTGCCCGAGTACCGACGGTCCGAAGTCCCGGGCGAGCTGCCGCACCTCGGCCGGCGTGAGCTCCACCTGCTCGACCTTGGCTTGCGCCGCCTCCGTGCCGACGAAGAAGTTGGTGCGGTCGAGCCGCAGGCTACCTTGCAGCACCGGCTGGAGCAGCGTCCCGGTGAGCTGGACGCGGCCGGACGCCGCGGTCTGGAGCTGGTCGGTGTGGACGAGTCGGAAGTGAGCGAGGGTGCCCGAGAGATCCAGGCCCGGCTCACTCAGGGGACGGAGGCGCACCTGCCCGCTCGCCGCCAGCTCCTCGTGCTTGCCGGTGCGGAGCCCGAGCCGGCCGATCAGGAGCGTGTCGCCCTGGAAGCGCCCGGACAGCTCGCCATGTTCGTACGCCACGCCGATGGACGGGAGCTCGATCGCGCCGCGCGTCAGGCTGACGGTGCCGCTCGCGTCTGGCCGGTGGACCGTGCCACGGATCTTCGCGTCCGCCGCGAGCTGGCCGTGCACCCGCCGGGCCGCGTCCCGCGGCAGCAGCGGCTCGAACAGCGCGAGGTCGAAGCTGTCGGCCCGAACGGCGAGGCCGACCGTGTCGGCCAAGGTCGTGGTGTCGTGCGGGTCCAGGCGGAAGCGGTAGGGCAGGGTCCCGGCGACGGTGAGCGCGCCGCCGCGCAGCGGGGTCGCGGCCAGGTCGATCCGCAGCCCGTGCGCGGTCCAGTCGAGCGTGCTGCCCAGCGTGCCCAGCCGTCGGCCGCTCGACAGCACCGCGAGCTGCATCTTTCCCTGGACCCGCGCGGTTGGCCCGCGGCCGGAGAGGTGCAGCGCACCGTCGAGCTGGCCGCCCACCGGGACGAGCCCCGCCGCGCGCAGCGTCTCCAGGTTGAGCCCCGCCACGCCGAGTGTCATGTCGCTCGAGTCCCGCCGGTCGAACACCCCGTCGAGCGTGATGCTGCGCTCGCCGGCGCGAAGCGCGAGGTCGTGGACCTCGAGGCGCGGTCCGAACGTGAAGGCCACGGGCCGCTGGAGCGTCCAGGCACGCCCACCCTCATCGAGGGTGAGCCGCTGGATCTCCGCGGTGACGGTGTCACGGGCCTTGGAGACGGCGCCCCGCACCCGGGTGGCGACGCGCACGCTGTCGGCTACGTTCAGGGCGAGATCGAGCGCCAGCGTCGAGTCGTACTTGCCCGCGGCGCTCAGCTCGCGGAGTGTGAGGCGGCCGTAGGCTGCGTCGCTCACGTGGAGGTCGCCGGCGATGGCGGCGACGCGGGTGCTGTCCAGGCTCGCCGCGCCGGTGGCAGTTATGTGATCGGCGAAATTGCCGCCGAATGTCAGGCCATGGACATCCGCGCCGCTCGCCACCCGCCAGTGCCAGGCGGGGCCCGTGGCGGCGAGCCGGACGCGAGCGGAGTCGAACGCCACGGTATCGACTCCCGCGAGCCTGGCCACGGGAGCGAGGTCGCCGAGGGCTCCCCCCAGCGTCAACGTATCCGCTCCGGCCGACGGCCGGAGCGCCAGGGCGCCGCGGCCGTCCAGCACGGCCACATTCGAGCGCACGTATACGGTGTCGAGCCGCAGCTCGCCCTCGGCGGGACTCAGGGCCACATGGAGGGCCGGTACCCGGACGTCCCCGATCCCGCCAGCAGCGTCCACCGTGCCGCCCACCGTGAGCAGGCCGATGCTGTCCGTCCGGGCGCGGAGCGAGAAGCGTGACTCGATGCGGCCGTCAGCATCGCGCCGGCCGGTCCAGCGGGCAAGTCGCTCGAGCCGAAGCGCGCCTGTCGTGGTGAGCGCGGCGCCTCCGCCGTCTGCCTCCGAGCCGAGCTCTCCGTTGAGCATTATATCCGGACCCGTGGCCCGCAGCCGGCCCTCAAGCGTGCGCCCCACCATTCGGGCATCGAGCGCGCCGTCAGTCAGGTCGGCCTGGTTCACCCGCGAGGGCAGCAATGCCACGGCCAGCGTCGCGCGACGGCCATCGGCCGAGTCGGCGGTGAGGTCGGCGCTGAACGTGAGATTGATGTCGGTCCGGAGGTCCGCGCGACCGAGCAGCGCGCCGAGGTCGGCCGAGGTGATCCGGCCCTCGCGGATCCGGTAGGCCGGAGCGTCCGCGGTCGGGGTGCCCTCGCCCGCGAGCGCCAGTGCGCCGCCCTTGCCCTGAAGCGCGGCGTCGTACGTCAGGCGATCGCCGGCGAGCTGGAGATTCGCGCCGCCGCCGGCCAGTTCGACGCGACCCACCCGCGACGGCGCCAGCGTGATGCGGGCGAGCGCCGAGCGATTGGCTCCCCGCCAGCGGATCCTGCCGGTCATGCCGAGCGTCACCGGGCCGGCCATGCCGGGCCGGCCGAGCAGAGTACCAAGGTCCACGCTGTCGAGCGCCGCGCGACGCACTCGATAGGTCGCGGTGGAGTCGAACGGCCGGCCCACTGCGTCGAGCACCAGCCGTCCGCCCTGGAGCGCCGCGTGGCTCGTGAGGCGCAAACGGCCGCGATCCAGCCGGGCCGTCGCGTCCACCTGGGTAATCCGCTGCTCGCCGTGTCGCAACTCGTCGAAGTGGAGCCGCGCCGTGACACGCGCCGTGGCTGGAGCCGTGCCCAGGCCGGCAAGACTGAATCGCCCGGAGAGTGGGAACGCGGTCGTGTCGCCGGAGAGCCGGGCCAGATCGACGCCATCAATTCGACCCTGACGGAGCTGGTATCGGATGGTGTCCCCCAACGTGACGCGACCCGCGGCCGAGACCCTGCCTCCTCCCACCAGCAGCTCCGGACCGAGGTTCAGCGTCCCCTTTGCCAATCGGATGCTGGCGTGACCGACCGCGATCCGCTGTCCGCCGTCGCGCACGGCACTGAGGTCTACCCGGCCCTGCAACCGCGCCGCCCCTGCGGACTTCCCCTCGCCCGCCAGCCGGAAGTCGATCGCGAGTGCCGGATCTCCCGTCCGGCCTGTCAGGGCACGCGCCACGGCCGCGGTGCCGGGCATGCCCCGCGCCGACCCGGCGAGCCGGTAGCTCGGGATGGAGTCGAAGGGACGTGCCCGCCCCCGTACGTTCAGCGTGCCCGTGTCGAGTGCGCCGCGCAGGGTCAGCTCGGCGGCACCCCCGGCCAGCACGGCGTCCAGGTCGAGCCGCCGCACAGCCGTCGCACCGATCGTCGAGCTGCCGAGAGCGAGCCGCACACGGCCGTCGGCGCGGGCCAGAGGGCCGGCGAGGTCGGCGTCGATCCGGCCATTGAGCTCCCCGGCGGGCGCCGAGCTGACCAGGCGGGACAGGTCCAGCCGGCGACCGACGCCGTGCAGCCGGTATGATGCGGGCTTTCCCTGGCGAACCCTGGTTCCGCCGTCGAGCGTAAGCCGCGCCCGATCGAGCGTGGCGGCCAGGTGAGTGGCGACGAAGTCCCCCTCGGCGTGCGCGCTGGCATCGAACCGGAGCTTGCCCGAATCGGGCACCGAGGGCACCACGGCCGCCAGGTCGGCCAGATCGAGCGGTTGCGCGCTCAGCCGGAGATCGAGCCGGTCCACCTCGCGGGCGTCGTCGAAGCGGCGGGGCACCACCGCGTGGCCGGTCAGCCGGCTCAGCTCGGTCTGGATGCGGAGGGGATCGAGCCGGATCTCATCCGCGGTCACCGCGCCGCGGGTAGCGACCGCGAACCAGCGGCCACTCGCGGGCGGCTGCAGCGCGAGACTCAGCGAATCGATCGTCACAAGCGTCGTCCGCTCGAACACCAGTTGGCGGCCGGCAAGATCGATGACGCGCACCCGCGCGACCGAGTCGGGCGAGAGCGTCGCGGCCAGCGCGCCATCCTTCACCCGAAGCCGGCCCACGGCGAAGCCTCCGCCGCCGGTGGTGTCCGAGGACTTTCGGAGCACCTGGACCAGGTCCCAGCCCTCGGCGCCGCGGCGCGCCTTCAGCCGGGCGCCGACCACGTCCAGCTCGTCGAGCCGGCGCACCGTCGCGAACAGGGCCGGCAGGTGGTACTCGACGCGGAGCCGCTCGATGTAGGCCAGCTCGCGTCCCGACTGCACGAGCCGTACGGCTTGGAGCGTGAGCTCGCCGAACGGGTTTCCCGAGACCCGTCCGACGAAGAGGCGATTGCCGGGGTTGAGCGGCGCCAGCGGGAGCAGCTTCCGCACGACGGCAGTTGCCACCGGCGGAAGCTGCAGCAGTGCCACCATGGTCACGACGATCGTGAGCAGCGCGGTGCCCGCGATCCCGAGACGGCGGAGCCAGGTCATCATCATTCAAAGTGCCGCTCGGCGGGCGGCGGGTACTATGACCGGCGTCACCCCGCCGTATACTTTCCCGCGTGCCCGCCGAACGGTCGCTCCACTGCTTCGCCGTCGCGGCGCCAGGCCTCGAGCCGCTCGTCGCCGATGAGCTCCGCCGCCTCGCGACACTGTGGCCGCTCGAAATCGCGGCGCCGGAGCCCGGCGGCGTCGAGTTTCAGGCCGGGTGGCGTGGGCTCTATGCGGCCAACCTCCACCTTCGCACGGCGTCCCGGGTGCTCGTGCGGATGGGGTGCTTTCACGCGTCCGCCTTCCACGAGCTCGAGCGGCACGCCGCGCGGCTCCCGTGGGCGGCGTTCACCGCGGCGGGACAGGCAATCGCCTTCCGGGTGACCTCGCGGAAGTCGCGGCTCTACCATCAGGATGCGGTCGCCGAGCGGCTGCTGGCCGCGGCAGGAGCGCCCGCTCTCCCCGCGTCAGCGGGCCTTCCGGCGCCTCAGGAATTCATCGTCCGCCTGTTTCGCGACGAGTGCACCGTGAGCGCCGACGCCTCCGGGGAGCTCCTCCACCGGCGCGGGTATCGGCTGGCCGGAGGGAAGGCGCCGCTCAGGGAGACGCTCGCCGCCGCGATGCTCGCCGCCACGGGCTGGGGCGCCTCGGTGCCGCTGGTGGACCCGATGTGCGGCTCGGGCACGATCCCCATCGAGGCGGCGCTGTTGGCGCGGCGGATCCCGCCGGGCCTCGAGCGCGAGTTCGCGTTCGAGCGCTGGCCGGAGTACGACGCTATGATCTGGGAGGAGCTGCTTGCCGCATCCCGCGCGCGCATCCTGCCGCGTGCGGAGGGCGTCATCGTGGGCTCCGACCGCGACGCGGGCGCCGTCGCCGCGGCGTCGGCCAACGCCGCCCGGGCGGGGGTGGCGTCCGACATAGAATGGCGCCAGACGGCGATCTCGGCCGTCGAGCCACCCGCCACACCCGGGTGGATCATCAGCAATCCGCCCTATGGTGTCCGGGTGGGCGAGCGCCAGCGCCTGCGGAATCTCTATGCGCAGCTCGGCAACGTGCTGCGCCGGCGGTGGCAGGGCTGGAATGTGGGGTTCCTCTCCGCGCACGCCGAGCTGGAGCGGCAGACAGCCCTGGCCCTCGAAACGGCGTTCACCACGGAGAACGGGGGAATCGGGGTGCGGCTGGTGCGCGGTCGGGTGGGAGGGAACGCCCTCGGGCGCGGCCCTGATTGACAGGCGGCACCTGGCCCGGGCACTGTGTGTCTGTGCCCGGGTCAGGCCGTTCGACTACGCCGCCGCCCGTTTCGGCTTGGTCAGCGCTCCCGCCAGCATCTCCGAGAGGTAGCCGAGCACGGCGCCGGCCACCATTGCCACGATCGTCTTGCCCCAGGTGCCGTTGGCACCCACCACCACGCTTACGGCCGTGGCCGCGCCAAGGAAGGCACCCGGAATGAAGCCCAGCGTCGGGATCTTGGCCTGGAGCACCATGAAGAGTGCCGCGAGCCCCACGAGAACCGACAGCACCGGCACGCCGCCCCCGAATCGGTTCCACGCGGTGAGCGCGAGGAATGCCCAGAGCACACCGCTCAGGTTCGAAACGATCGTCTTCGTCAGCCCCTGCACCTTGCCGCCGGCGGCGAAGAAGCATCCCCATGCCACGATGCCCGCCCAGACCGGCAGCGCGCCGGGACCGAGCGCGACGTAGGTCCAGCCCGCGATGAGGATACCTATGCTGAGTCCCAGTGCGACGAGCGCGTCCATGTGCTACCTCCATCAGTGGAGAACTGAACAGCGTCTCTCCGGCCGAAGCGGTCGGCAGGGGAGACGGGCGAGAGGTAACCGGGAGTGCGGTGGGAGCGTCCTGGCAGCGACGTTACGGCGCAAATCTGCAGACGTCAAGCCGGCTCTGGTCGCCGCGCTCGCACTGGGCTGCCTCGCCCCGGGCGTGCTCGGGGCCCAGCAGCGTCCGTCCGCCGACACCACCCGCACCGTCGTGCTCGTGCCCGACGCGGTGTGGGATGGGCTGGCCGACGCGCCGCGGCGCGGCTGGGTCGTGGTGGTGCGGGGCTCGCGGATCGCCGCGGCGGGGCCGGAAGCCGGGATCGCCGCGCCGCCCGGCGCCGAGCGCGTAGCGCTCGCCGGCACGACGCTCATCCCCGGCCTCATCGAGGGGCATTCGCACCTCTTCCTGCATCCCTACAATGAGACCCTGTGGGACGACCAGGTGCTGAAGGAGCCGCTCGGGCTGCGCATCGCCCGCGCCGTGGCGCACGCCGCGGCCACGCTCCGGGCCGGCATCACCACCGAGCGTGATCTCGGCACCGAAGGCGCGCTCGACAACGACGTCCAGCTCCGCCGCGCCATCGAGCAGGGCATCGTCCCCGGACCCCGACTCCTGGTCGTCACCCGCGCGATCGTCGCCACCGGCAGCTACGGGCCGCGCCGGAGCCGCTACGCGTTCGATCCGCCGCAGGGGGCGGAGGAGGCGGACGGCGATCAGGCCATCATGCGCGTCGTACGGAGCCAGATCGGCCGCGGCGCGGACTGGATCAAGGTATACGCCGACTACGGATGGGGACCGGAGGGTGAGCTGCGGCCGACATTCACCCAGCACGAGCTCGACGTCCTGGTGGCCACGGCCCACGGGGCGGGCCGTCCGGTCTCGGCCCATGCGATGACGGCGGAGGGCATGCGGCGCGCGGTGCTCGCGGGGGTCGAGACGGTGGAGCACGGCGATCACGGCACGCCGGACGTCTTCCGGCTCATGCACCAGCGCGGCGTGGCACTCTGCCCCACGCTCGCGGCGGGCGAGGCGTATGCGACCTATTTCGATGGCTGGGTCAAGGGGCGGGACGCGCCGACGCCGGACCTCGTGGCCAAACGGGCGAGCTTCCGCGCGGCCCTCGACGCCGGGGTGTCGATCTGCTTCGGCGGAGATGTCGGCGTCTTCCCGCACGGCGAGAATGTCCGCGAGCTCGAGGCCATGGTCGAGTACGGCATGAGCCCGCTCGCCACGCTCCGGGCGGCCACGAGCGGGAACGCGAAGATCCTCCAGCTTGACGGGAGCGTGGGCCGCATCACTCCCGGACTGCTCGCCGACCTGGTGGCCGTCGCGGGCGATCCCACGCGGGACATCGGCGCGCTCCGGCGGGTGATATTCGTGATGAAGGGAGGCCGTCGAATAAGGTGACTGGAGGTCGGAGCGCTAGTCGGTGGCGGCTCTTCCTGTGATGCTTCCGCCCGTCGGCCCTTCCGTCCTTCCGTCCGAAGCGAGCGCTCTGACCAGCCGCTCGGTGAATTCGAGCCCCTGATAGAAGGCCTCCACCCGGATCCGCTCGTCTCGTCCATGGGCGCGTACATCGCCGTCCTCGAGCGGCACCCCGCTCACGCCATATACCGGAATGCCGGCGTTGCGCAGAAAAAGGCCGTCCGTGGCGCCGGTCTCCATGCTCGGGATGACGGCGGCGCCCGGCCACATGGATGCGGTGATGCTGTCCACCGGCTCGAGCACCTCGGCAATCAGCGGCGAGGGGGGCGATGGCACCGCCGGTGAGGTCACCGTCACCTGCACGGCCGTATCGTCCACCACCCGGCGGATCGTCTCGACCACGGCGTCCGGATGCTCGTCCGGCAGCAGCCGGCAGTTGACATTGGCGGCGGCGGTCTGCGGCAGCGCGTTGTTGGCGTGGCCCCCTTCGAGGCGCGTGGCCACGCAGGTGGTGCGGAGCACGGCGTTGTACCAGGCCGAGCCGGCGGCCAGCCGGCGCATGGCGGCAGTATCGCCGCTCTCGCCCACCATCCGCATCCGCGCCGCGATGGTATCGGGCTCTGCCGCCGCCGCCCGGGCAAAGTAGGCGCGCGTGATCTCGTTGAGCCGCATCGGGAACTGGTACGCGCCGAGCCGCGAGAGCGCGGCGGAGAGCCGGTAGATCGCGTTGTCCCTGACCGGCATCGAGCTGTGCCCACCCGGGTTGTCCACCTCGAGCCGGACGTCCATGTACACCTTCTCGGCCGCCTGCACGTTGCGCGCGTGCACCTGGCCGTCCCGCATCATCGGGTCGCCGCCGTCGCCGTTGATCACGTAGGCCGCCTCGATGAGCGGCCGCCGGTTGGCCAGCAGCCACTGCACGCCGTTGTCGTCGCCCCCCTCTTCGTCGGCCGTGAGCGCCAGGATCACGTCGCGGTCGAGCGGCGCCCGCTCACGCTTGAGGCGGATGAGGGTCTGTACGAAGATGGCCCCCATGTCCTTGATGTCGCTCGACCCGCGGCCGTAGAAGTAGCCATCCTTCTCGGTCAGGGTGAACGGATCGAGCGACCAGTCCTCACGCCGCGCCTCGACCACGTCGAGGTGTGCCAGGAGCAGGATCGGCGGCCGCGCCCCGCTTCCCCGGAGGCGGGCGACGAGGTTCTGCCGCCTGGGCGAGGCGCCGACCACGACGACGTCCCGGGCCGGCAGCCCGGCCGCCACCAGTCGCCGCGCGACCGCCCGCGCCGCCAGCGTGGTACTCCCGTGCTCGTGGGTGGTATTGATGCCCACAAGCTCGGCGAAGATCGCGCGCGCCGAGCGCTCGTCGGGCGAGTCCTGGGCGGGCAGAGCGCAGGGCACGGTGAGAAGCGCGAGCGTGAACAGGCCCGTGCGACAGGAGAGGCGCGGCATCACGTGTCCGTTCCGGTGCGGGAAGTTGGAATATAGCCGGAAGGTGACCCAGCTCCCTGCCGGCCGGCGGCTGATAGGGCATGTTGCCTGCCGGCTATCAACCGCAGGAGCGCCTCATGTCACATGACAGACCCGCCGCCCACAGTGGCACCTTCGTCATCGGCGGCGACCTGCCCATCCACCGGCTCGGCTTTGGAGCGATGCGCCTCACGGGCAAGGGGATCTGGGGACCGCCCGAGGACCACGATGAGGCAATCCGCGTCCTCCACCGGTGCCTCGAGCTGGGCATCGACTTCATCGACACCGCCGACTCGTACGGCCCGGAGGTGAGCGAGCGGCTCATCGCCGAGGCGCTGCATCCGTATCCGCCGGGACTGGTGATCGCGACCAAGGCCGGATTGCGCCGCCCCGGCCCCGACCAGTGGCGCGAGGACGGCCGGCCCGAGTACCTGCGCGCGCAGGTGCTGTCCAGCCTTCAGCGGCTCAAGCTCGAGCGGATCGACCTGCTCCAGCTTCATCGCATCGACCCCAAGGTTCCGCTCGGCGACCAGATCGGGGCGCTCGCACGGTTGCAGAGCGAGGGAAAGATCCGGCACATCGGCCTGTCGGAGGTTTCGGTGGAACAGCTCCGCGCGGTGCGCGAGATGGTCGAGGTCGTCACCGTCCAGAATCGCTACAACGCGGCCTATCGGAAAGGTGAGGACGTGCTCGAGTACTGCGAGACCCAGAGCATCGGGTTCATTCCCTGGTTTCCGCTGGCCACGGGCGATCTCGCCAAGCCCGGCGGACCGCTCGATCGCGCGGCGGAACGCCTCGGGGCAACCCCGTCGCAGGTCGCGCTGGCGTGGCTGCTGCGGCGATCGCCGGTGATGCTTCCGATTCCCGGGACGTCCCGGGTGACGCACCTGGAGGAAAACACCGCCGCGGCCCTGCTCGCGCTGGACGACGAGACGATGCGCGAGCTGGAGCTGCAGACGGCCTGATGCAAGACGACGAGGCCCGGCGGTAGCGCCGGACCTCGTCGCCCACGACTTCTGCCGCGGATCAGAAGTTCCGGGAGGTCCTGCCCACGTTCGATTCGCTCATCCGGTCAGCGTCCACGTCGTGCTGGCCGGTGATCCGATCCCAGGCATCGCGTACCGCATCCTTCACATGATCCCAGGTGGACTGGCCGCGTCCTTCGTATTTGTCCCAGCCGGTCCGCAGGTCCGATTCCACATCGTTCCAGTTCCGACCCATGTTGTGACGCCCCGACTCGTAGCCATACTGGTACGCCGGGCGATAGTCGCTATAGGTGCGGCCTGAGGCATAGGGGCGCGAGCTGAAGTTCTGCTCCCACCACTTGTCCTCCTGGGCCCAGGTGTTCTTGTCTGCCATCGTGTCCTCCTCGGCTGCATGATGGAACTGCACCAAGGGCGCATGGTAGCCCCTTCGGGAATCAGTCGACGTGATGCGGGTCACCGCCAGCGCGCGAGCAGCGCCTGCGGAGTGCTGTCGATCCCGCGACCTGCCAAACGGCCGCGCAGGTCGCGATGCAGGCGAGTCGGCCGTCTCCGGGCCGGTGCGGCGCCGCGGCTGGTCCGGTCGGGCCATCCTGCGTGCCCGCCTGCGCTTGCGCCTTACCTTGGCAGCCCGGCCTGCCGCTGCCGGACGGCGCGCCGGCGCAGGCACATCCGTTGCACTCGGTCGCGTGGTCCGCCCCGTGTCAAGATCTTCACCACCGCGCGCCATCCGATCCGATGCGAAGTTCCCGCGCTCTTCCCTGGAGTACGCCATGGTCACGTTCCTGAAGGGCCGCCGTCGCAACGATGATTCCGTGGTCGCCGTGGACGAGAGCGGGACGAATGTCACGGCCGCGCTCGAAGCGCTCGTCGCGCGGGGAGAGGCAGCCGCGGAGCAGCTCCGCCTGCTGGCCCCCGTGATGGAGCGGGCGGCGGAGCTGGACACCCTTCGGGAGCGCTGCGCGGCCGTGGAACGGCAGGTCGAGGGTCTCGAGGCGCTAGGCGCCCGGCTTGCGGCGGCCGAACAGCAGGCGGAGCGGCTGGTGAATGCAGGCGCGGAGATGGACCGCATCCACGATCGGATGGGCGACCTCGGGCACAAGGTCGAAAGCGCCCTCCACCTGCGCGACGATGTCGAACGGGTGCTGAGCCTCGAGGGGCCGGTGGCCGCGGTCCGGAGCGAGACCGAGACACTGCGGGTGCAGATTGCCGAGATGTCGGAGGGCGTCGGCCGGATCCGGGCCCAGCACGACGACGCGCTCACCGCCCACCGGCACACCATTTCCCGGCTCGAGGCGATCGACCAGGAGCACCAGGCCGCGGCCGGCAGGCTCGAGGAGACCGAGCGGCGGCTGCAATCGGTCGAACGCTCGCTCGACCCGCTCACCCAGGCCACGGAGTCCATCCCGGCCGTTCAGCACCAGCTCGCCGTCATCAAGTCGCTGGCCGACCACCTGGCGCAGAAGTCCACCTCGCTCGAGCAGCAGCGCGAGGCGGTGGACCGGGCTGCGGGCCAGATCAGCAAGCTCACCGTGATGGATCGCGAGCTCGACACGTGGCTCCGGCGGCAGGAGGAGCAGATCCGGCGCTTCGGGGCGATCGAGACCAAGATCGCCGACGTGCAGGCGCTCAATGTGAAGGTGATGGCGCGCGCAGAGGAGCTGCAGACCGCGCAGGCGGAGGCGGAGATGGCGCAGCAGGCGGCCCGGCAGGCGCTGGGCGACCTGCGGGAGCAGATGCGCAAGAGCAGCGAGGGATTCGAGCTCGAGAACCGCGGGCTGCACGCCGTCAGCGAGCGCGTGGCCGACCTCCGCGGGGCGGTAAAGGAGTGCGAGGCCCGGTTCGCCGTGCTCGACGCCGCGAGCCAGGGCGCCGCGGCGGTCCAGGCGCAGGTGCGCACGCTCAACGAGCAGTCGGCCGGGCTCTCGCAGGAGCTTTCGCGGCTGACCGACGAAGCGCGCCGGATCGGCACGATGCGCGAGGACGCCGAGCGGCTCGAGGCGCTGGCGGGTGACACGGCCGAGCGCATGCAGCGGGTGGAGGCGCTCCGGCCGCAGCTCGACGACGCCGTGCGGCAGCTCGCCACGCTCAAGAGCACCCACGAGATGACCGCGGACGGGCTCGAGCAGATGCGGCTGGCCCAGAGCGAGATGATCCGCGTGCGCGAGAGCCAGGCCGAGACGCAGAGCCGGCTCACCAGCACCGAGGAGTGGACCCGCAAGGTGGAAGCGCAGGTGCAGGAGCTCCGCGGGCTGGAGCCGGCGGTCGAGCGCATCCGCGCGGAGGTCGAGCAGGTGCGCGCGGGGATGACCGACGTGGAGACCCGGCGTGGCGCGATCGAGGAGATGCACGGCCGCCTGCTCGAGCTCGGCGCCCTCAGCACGGAGCTCAAGGATCGAGCCGAGGGACTCCGCGTCCGGATGGATGGCGCGGAGGGGCGGTTCACCCAGATCGCCGGCCACGCGGAAGCGGCCCATCGCGTCGCCGAGACGATCGGGAGCGTCACCGACTCGGTCGGCGCCGCCGAGCGGCGGCTCCTGAGCGTGGATGGATCGGTGCGTGCCCTCGAGGGCCGCACCGCCCAGCTCGACGAGCTCGAGGAGCGGATCCGCGTACTGGGCCAGGAGCTCGAGCAGCGGCAGGGCGCCCTCGACAAGGCGACGGAGCACCTGAACCGCGCGTCGGCGCTGCGGCAGGAATCCGCGGAGATGGCGCAGCGGCTCGAAGAGCTCTCCCGTGGCATCGGGGCCATGCTGCAGAAGGCGGAAAGCCAGGCCGGCGGGCTCGACCGGCTCGCCGACCAGCTCGGATCGCGCGCCAACGCGCTCAAACCCGTCGAGCGCCAGCTCACCCAGTTCGAAGGACTGCTCGCGCAGTGGGACTCGGCCCAGGCGGAAGCGGCCCGGGCCCTGGAGCAGACCCTCGCGCGGCAGGGCGCGGTGGACGCGCTCGAGGCGCAGGTCAAGCACGTCTTCGACCTGGCCGAGCGGTCGGTCGAGCACGCGCAGGCGATCGGCGCGGCGCGGCGGGAAATCGAGGACACCCACGAGCTGCTGCAGGACACCCACGCGCAGCTCAAGTCGACGGAGGAGTCGCTGCACGGGTTCGAGGCGCGCCGGCGTCAGCTCGAGCGCACCGAGCAGCGGCTGGCGCGGGCGGAAGCGCTGGCGCTCGAGGTCCGCGCGACGGTGGAATCGCTCCAGGCGCAGCGCGCCGTGGTGGAGCACGTAATCGAGCGGTCCGGCGCGCTGGCGCTCCAGATCAAGCAGGCGGAGGCCCTCGTCGAGGCCATGCGGCGGGAACGTACCATGGCCTGCGACGTGAGCGCCGCAGTGGCGGCGCTCAGGCAGGAGGACGGGGGGGAATAGGGGGAAGGACGGAAGGACGGAAGAAAGGAAAGACGGAAGGACGGAAGGACGGAAAGACGAAGGACGGAACGTCGCATCCGGGCGGCAC
Organism: Gemmatimonadales bacterium; assembly: GCA_025927545.1. GTDB lineage: Bacteria > Gemmatimonadota > Gemmatimonadetes > Gemmatimonadales > GWC2-71-9 > CAVVWJ01. The sequence goes on along the minus strand of JAICLE010000018.1, from coordinate 25,159 downwards.
TGTCATCCCGAGCGGCGCGAGGGATCTACTCGGCTGGAATCGAGCCCCGTCCGGGAGGTCGACCTCGGCCCGGCCAGATCCCTCGCTGCGCTCGGGATGACAGTGCCGGTGCCCGCGCCCCCTTCCGTCCTTCCGTCCTTCCGTCCTTCCGTCCTTCCGTCTTTCCCTCCCGTCATTCCCCCTTTCCGCCATTCCTCAGCAGCTTTCCCACGCGCTTCAGGTCCGCGAAGAACGCACGCCGCGCCTCCTCACGGGCGTCACCGGGCGCCCGCAGGACGGAGGACGGGTGGACCGTCGCGATCACGGTCTCGGCCCACTCGGACGGAACCGCGAGGCCCCGCCGCTCGGTCACCTTGAACTTGGGCCCGAGCAGAGCCTGCGCGGCTGTGGCGCCGAGCGTCACGATCACGCGAGGCTTGATCAGCCGGATCTCCTCCTCCAGCCATGGATGGCACGCCCGCACCTCCGCGGCGTTCGGCTTCTTGTGTAGCCGGCGCCGGGTCAACTCGATGCGGACGAATTTGAAGTGCTTCACCGCGTTGGTGACGTAGACCCGGCGCCGGTCGATCCCCGCTGCCTCCAGCCCCTCGTCGAGCAGGCGCCCCGAGGGCCCCACGAACGGGTGGCCCTGCCGGTCCTCCTGGTCGCCAGGCTGCTCGCCGACGAGCATCAGATCGGCCGTGCGGGGACCCTCGCCGAAGACCGTTTGCGTGGCGTCGACCCACAGATGACAGCCGCGGCAGCCCGCCGCGGCCTCGCGGAGGCGGGAGAGCGTCGGGTGCGGCGGGACGAAGTCCGCCGCCGAGCCGGTCGCCGGCTGCGACGCCGCGTCAATCCCCACCGAAGACGCCTGCCCGGTCGAGCAGCGCCACGGCGGCGCCGGCGATCGCCAGCGCGAGCAGCGTCTCGCCGCGGTGAAGCCGCGCGCGCGTGTAGGCGCTCGTCCGCATCACGTGCCCCTGGTAGTGGCCACGTTCCCGTCCGTCGCCCGGACGCGGCCCGAACAGGATATCGCGCTCCTCGATCGGCCGCTCCGTGCGCTGGCCGGTGAACGCGGTCGCCTCCTTGAACCGGTCGCCCAACCGGGGCGCGTACCGCTCGACGGTGTTGAACAGCTTGGCCCCGCCACCGACCAGCACGTTTCGCTCCGGGTGCTCCGCGCTCCTCAGAATGGCCCGCGCCACGACCTCGGGTGCGTAGACCGGCGGTACGTGTGTCGGCTCCACGCCGAGATAGCTCTTGGCGTGTTCGGGGTAGGGCGTGTCGGTTGCAGCCGGCTGGATGAGGGTCACCGAGATCGGCGCGCCCTCCTGCTCCAGCTCGAGCCGGAGCGAGTCCGTGAACCCCTTGACCGCGTGCTTGCTGGCCGCATAGTGGCCCTGCAGGGGATAGCCGGTGTCCGAGAGGATGCTGCCCACGTTGATCAGCGCGCCGCCGCGGGCCCGGAGATGGGGCAAGGCGGCGAGCGTGCCGTGCACCACGCCCCAGTAGTTGGTCTCGAACAGCCGCCGCGCATCCATGGGGCCGACCTCCTCCAGCCGGCCGTAGATCGAGACACCCGCGTTGTTCACCCACGTATCCAGCGTGCCGAACTCGCGCACCGCAGTCTCGGCCACGCGCTTCATCGCTTCCAGATCGGCGACGTCGCCGGTCACGTACGTGGCGTCGCCTCCGTCGGCGCGGATCCGGTCGACGGCCTGTTCCAGATCCACCGCGTCGCGCGAGGTGAGCACTACGCGGGCGCCCATCCGTGCGGCCCGTCGCGCCGTCGCCAGGCCGATCCCGCTCGAGCCGCCCGTGATGACGACGACCTGCTCGTTGATCGGTTTGAGTCGTACCCGCATCCGGCCTCCCTGTCTCTTTCCGTGATGGTAAGCGCCGCACCCGTCCCGTGAGGTGGCGTGGGTCACCGGGGCGCGGCCGGCCTCGCTGCCTGCGCCGCGGCCCCGGCGAGGAACGCCGGGAAGAGCAGCGTCACGAGCACGAACGCCCACGGCGGCAGACCGACGGCGCCGCCCACGCGCTGCGCCACCGCAGCCACCGGCCCCTGCAGCGCGGTCCAGCCGAGGAGCAGCGCGCACCCGGCGGCCGCGGCGACGGTGCACGAGAGCACCGGCCTTCGATCGCGAGGAGCGACTCGCACCCAGATCGCGGCGACGATCGGCACCGTCCACCAGCCCGCCGCCGCTGTTGCGCCCGCGAAGACGAGCGCCAGCTGGTGCGCGGGCCTCACGGCGCGCGCCGCAGCAGGAGCACCGAGGCGGCCGGCACCTCGGCGGCGGCACGAGGGAAGCGAAGCGGAGAGAGCCGACCCCGGGTCCACTCGGTGATCCGGTCGTCGTAGCGGCGGCTCACGGGATTGCCGCTTTGCCCGCCCGGATAGGTCCCCCAGGCGCGCACTTCCTTCCCGAGCTCCACCACCATCCGCCAGCTCGCACCCTCGCCGCCGCCGGTCACGCTCGATGGACTGATCGTCGAAGGGCCGCCGCTCACGGCGATCCGCCGGGCCGACAGCGAGGGGACGCGGAGCAGGTGCCAGATGTCGATCCGGTGCACCCGGGACCAGCCCCAGCCCAGCAGCTCGGGCGGACCGTATTCCCGGATGGTGGTGAGATACCCGTCCTTCAGCGACCGCGCGAGAATGTCGTCGCGTCGCTCGACCGCTGGGGTGCGGCGGTTGTCCCACCACCTGTTCGACGGATCGTCGAGCAGGGCGACGAATGCCGCCCCGGACGGGGTGATCCCAGGCGGCAGCTCGTCCCACAGTTCCTCGCTCGCGGCGCGCATGGCGGCTTCGAACAGGACGGGCCCGTCGCTCTCCGGATCGTACCGTCGATCCCACCGCGCGAGCAGCGTCGCCGCATGCCCGAGCGCCGTGTCGGGCAGCGCCGCGACCGCGGCCGCGGCCGCGCGCAGAAAATAGGGCACGTACCAGTCGGCCCGCGCGCTCCGCGAATCGGTCTGCCATCTTCGCATCGTCTCCGGCGTCACCGCCGAGTCGCCGCGGAGCAGTTGATTGATGCGGAGGGCGCGCCAGGGCGCCGGCCAATCGGCGCCGAGATAGCGCGACTGCTCGCGCGGGTCCACCGGCTCCTGGTTGGCGGAGGCGAGGAACCCCTGGGCCGGCCCCAGCGACTGGGGATACTCCGCCACCGGCCAGTCGCCGGTCCAGTCGGCGGCGCGGCTGGTGCCGTCGTGCATCCGGTCGCCCCGGCCGCCGCCGGGACGGATCGGAAAGCGGCCCGTGGTCCGGAGGGCGATGCTGCCCGCACGGTCGGCCACCAGCATGTTCTGCGGCGGCGACTGGTAGGCCCCCATCGCGTCCAGCCACTCGTGCGCGCTGCTGGCGCGGGCCGCCCGGTGAAACCCTGCCGTTTCGCCGGCGCTCTCGAGCGCTGTCCAGCGGAGGGAGAGCCAGCGGGTGCCCGCGCGGCGCATGGGTCCGCGATGGGTAAAGCGAAGCGTGTCTACGGCGAGCGTGTCACCACGCGGACTCCTATAGGTCTCGATGCGGCACTCGAGTGGCACCCAGACGCCGTCGAGCCGATAGTGCGTTGGCCGCAGGCTGTCGTCCACCACCTCGGCCCAGTAGTCCATCAGGTCCGCTTCGCTGTTGGTGAACGTCCACGCCACGTCGCGGTTGAACCCGATCACGATGGCGGGAAGCCCCGGTATGGTGACGCCGTATACATCTACCACCCCGGGCACGACCAGGTGCGCCTCGTACCAGATCGAGGGCAGCGTCAGGTCCAGATGCGGATCGCCCGCGAGGAGCGCGGCGTGCCCCAGCGTGCGCCACGGGGCGACCGCCCAGTTATTGCTGCCGAGATCCGCGTCCGTGCTGCCGCGGGGACCATGGGGCCTGCTGGGGAGGAAGGCCAGGAAGGCTCCGGCTGACGTGTCGGGTGCGGCGGGCGGCGGGACCACGAGGGGCAAGCGGCGCGGCTCGCCGCGCGAGGGCTGAACCGGCTCCTGGATGGGCCAGTGCAGCGGGAAGAGCGCGGCCGCGGCTTGGTCGCCGACAGCCGCGGCGGCCCGGAGGTAGTCGAGCTCGGTGCTGTTCCGTGAGAGCGTGTAGTTCATCTGGAGCAGGACCGCGAGGGTCCGGACGGGACTCCACCGGGCGGGTCGGCGCCCCAGCAGCCGATATTCGAGGGGGAGCTCCCAGGCCGGCATGTGGTCGAGATAGGCATTGACGCCCGCGGCATAGGCCTCGAGCGAAGCCCGCGTGTCGCCGGTATCCGGCAGCGAGGCCACCAGGCGCTCGGCCGCGCGCGCCATCCCGAGTCCGCGGCTCTCCCGGTCGAGCGGCAGTGCCCGCGCCCCCAGCAGCCCCGTCAGCGTGCCGCCGCCCGCACGGGCCTGCAGGTCGAGCTGGAACAGCCGGTCGCGCGCGGTGACGTAACCCAGCGCACGCCAGCCATCCGCCTCGTTTGCCGCGAAAATGTGCGGAACGGCGCGCTCGTCGTAGACCACCCGCACGGCGGCGCCGAGCCCGGGCAGGGCCGCTTCCCACCGACCGGGAAGATCGGCCGACCGGGCGAGCCCCCACGCACCACGGATCGGGTCAACCAAGGGACCCAGAGGCGGGAGTGCGCCAGCGCCCAGCGCGCCGATCCACACCAGCGCGGCCAGGCACAGGAGCGCTGCCGCACGGGTCCCCGGCCGGGGGCGAGTGAGTGTACGTCTCGAGCGCATTGGGCGTAATGTGCCGGCGCCGGTCCGGGACGGAAAGCACGGGGGTGCCGCGCGGCACTTGCTCCCCCGCCTTTAAGGGTGTACGTTGCGCGTCCAACAAGGGCGGACCCAATGACCGAGGTGAGGCTGCGCGACGAGGACAACCTTGAGCGTGCACTCAAGCTGTTCAAGCGGAAGCTGCAGAAGTCCGGGCTGTTCGGCGAGCTACGCCGGCGCCGGCACTACGTGAAGCCGAGCGAGGCGCGCGCGATCAAGACCGCCGCGGCCCAAAGGCGAAAGCGGAAGAAAAAGGCAGTCAAAAGCGAGTGGTAAGAGGTTGGTGCCCCGGCTGAGCGGATCCCGCTCAGCCGGTTTGTTTGTGCGACCTAGTGGTTGTCCTTGATGTGGTCGGTCTGCTTGGTCGTGTCCACGTCGATATTGGTGTCGGCTTTCACCACAGTCGTGTCCTTGACGCGGCTCGACTGAATCATCGTATCCGTGCCGGAGCGGTCCCGGTCCGCCGCCCCCGTTTCGCGGTCCGCTGGCCGGTTGCACCCGCCAACAAGTGCCAGCACCGCGAGTCCCGCTGCAAGCTTCGTAACCATGGTTGCGCTCCTGTCGCGAAGGGTCGGTCTCGCCTCAGACGTATCGCAATCTCCTTACGGCGGTGCCCCTTGGCGGTGATCACACTCACACCGGCGTCCATTGGTGATCCTCATCACCTCTCGCGTCACCCCCGCGGGGTACACTGGAGCGCTACAGGTCGGCACAACGTGCATCGAGGGGGACACATGGGTAGGCAATTCTGGACACACGGAGCACCCTGCACCGCGCTGGCGCTTGCGGCCGTGCTGGCCGGTTGCAACGGCAAGCGGAACGATATGGCGAATACCGCGGAAACCGGTGCCGGGGCGGCGGCCACGACGATGGATAGCGCGGCCACATCCACGATGGCTGACACCGGGAGCATGAGCGCCAGCGCGTCCAAACTGAGCGACGCCAACATTGTCGCCCTGCTGGACGAGGCCAACAAGGCCGACAGCGCCGCGGGCGCGCTCGCCGCCACCAAGGGCACCTCGGCTGACGTCAAGCAGTTCGCGAAGCTGATGATGGGGGAGCATCACGCGTTGCGGGTACAGGGGCAGCAACTCGCCAAGAAACTCGGCGTCACTCCCGAGGCGCCGGCAAACGATCCCGTGGCCCCGATGGCCCAGCAGGAGATGAGCTCGCTCCAGTCCACTCCCAAGGGCGCCGAGTTCGACCGGGCCTACATCAACCAGGAAGTGACCGTCCACAAGGCGGTGAAGGACCTCCTGGACACGGCGAAGGGCGACGCGCAGAACGAGGAACTCAAGGCCCTCATCGGGAAGGCGCAGCCGGTCATCCAGAAGCACCTGGACAAGGCAGAGTCGATTCAGAAGAAGCTGTCGCCGAGCGCGTAAGCGCGAAACGAAGGCCCGCGGATTGACAGCGAGGGACCCTCATCGGGTCCCTCGCTCGTTTTCATCTGCCCGCCCAGCCACTCCGCCGCTGGGGCACCACCCTCGCCGGCCGAATGTCGCGCTCCCGGGCGCCACCGTCCCAGATCTCAGGGTGCTGGTCGAACCACTCACGCTCGTCCTCGGGCGCGTCGTTCCACCCGTTGTAGTCGCAGGTCAGCATGGGCCACCCAACCTTCCTCGCCTCGTTCCCATCGCTCCAGGGTGGAGCGAAGGGGTCTGGATCTGCACGCTCCGTGCCACTCTCGTACCGAGCGGTAGCAGGCGGGTTCTACATCTGAGTGACGTGTGACCACGCGAGTTTCCGGCAAAGGGGTTACTTGGAGAGGCGCAGGAATCCCTCCGGCGTTCGTCGGCGAGCGGCGGTGTTCGTCGGCGAGCTCTCGGGAGGAGAGGGAACCCGAGGACCTGCCGGCCTGTTGGGTAACGTGTGCAACGATTGGGGCTTGCCGGTCATCAACGCGGTGATGACGAGGGCTCGTCCCCCCGGCGCAGAGATTCTCAAGTAGTTGTCTTAGCGAAAGATAGGAGTATATAAGTGCCAGCCAAGAAGCGGACCCGCCGGACCGGGCGCCGGAGCGCGGCCCAGCTCCCCCGAGCGGTCGACGAAGGCCGCGAGAGCCTGGATTTCTATCTCCAGGAGATCAGCCGGATTCCCCTGCTCACCGTGCAGGAAGAGACGGCGCTGGCGCGTCGTGCCTTCCGTGGTGACGAGGAAGCGCAGGAGAAGCTGGCGCGGCACAACGTGCGTTTCGTCGTCTCGGTGGCCAAGAAGTTCCAGAACCGCGGGGTCCCGCTCATGGATCTCATCGGGGAGGGGAACCTGGGGCTGATGACCGCCGCGCGGAAGTTCGATCCTGACCGGGGCGTCAAGTTCATCTCCTACGCCGTCTGGTGGATCCGGCAGGCGATTCAGGCGGCCATCGCGCGTCACGGCCGTCCGGTCCGGGTGCCGCTCAATCGAACGGCCGACCTCAATCGGCTCGGCCGAGCCACGACACTGCTTGCCGAGCGGCTCGGCCGGGCGCCGACCACGGAGGAACTGGTCAAGGCGACGGGGCTCACCCGTGACGCGGTGCGGGCACTCAGCGCGCTCCACATCGAAGCGATGCGCCTCGATCACCCGGTCCGCGAGGCGGATGAGCGCGGGCGAATGGAGCGGTTCGTCCCGATCACGCAGGAGGCGACGGACGCGACGACAATGGCCAACAGCCGGACCACCGACCTCGACGCCGCACTCGCCGCCCTCCCGGCGCGAGACGCCAAGGTAATCCGGCTCTACTTCGGCTTGGACGACGGGAAGACCCGGACGCTGGAGGAAATCGGCCGGATGATGGGCGTCACCCGGGAGCGCATCCGCCAGCTCCGCGATCGCGCGCTCCGGCAGCTCCGTGAGCAGCATGGAGACAAGCTGCGGGATCTCGCCGCGTAGGAAGCCCGATCGAGAGAGTGCCCCTTCGACCCCGCCAGGTGTTGCACCTGGCGGGGTCGATTTTTGGGGGTGTCCAGTTCCTGCCACTGGACGGCGTGAGTGCTTTCTTCGACATTGGATCTGGCTGATCCCCCGGCCGCCACTCGTCCCGAGGTCGTCGTGTCGCCGTCCAGCAAGCTGTCCCACGCCCTGCGGGCGAGGCTCTCCGAGCACTTCGAGCTGGTCCTCACCGCCGCCGGCGTGTTCGTTGCCGTCGCCCTGACCTTCGCGCAGCTGGACCAGGGCACCCAGGGCCGCGCCCTCACGTTCCTGGTCTGGTTGCAGGGCTTCCTGATCTGGGCCGTGCGCCGGCATTCCCGGTTGGCGCGCGCGCGGCTCATCCGGAAACTCAGGGCCATGCTCCAGGACCGGGTCAACAACCAGCTCACCGTACTGGTCGGGGTGGCCGAACTGGGCGGCAATGCCCGTGGCGCCCCCCGCATGGACGATGTCGAGACGGCGCTCACCGCCGCCCGGGCAGTGTCCCAGGAGCTCGAGGCTCTCTCGCTCGAGTCGCTCCGGGTCTGGGAGAGCCGCTACGCCCGTCATCTGCCGACGCCGCTTCGCTGACGCCGGGGGTCTGCCAGTTCCAGCGCGTATTGCATCGTCGTTTCGTCGCGCCAGACTGCCGGGACTCATACTGGGGAAACGACTTGCGCGAGCCCGTCGAGCGGACCGGCCGGGGACCGGATATTGCGGCGGTGCACGCGTCATGACGGTCCCCAGCCGGATGTCTCTCCGCCGCATCCCCGACGCGCTTCACCTCCCGGTCCGGGTCGCCTACGCGGCGAGCTGGGAGGCGCTGATCGACGTCCATACCCGCGAGGCCCATCAGTTCGTCACCGAGTTCGCGCCGCGGGTCGCGGCGCTCGAGGCGCTGGATCTCTACTTCCGCGTCACGGCAGTTCCCGAGGCCATGCACGAGGTAGTGCGCGCGCGGACGCTGACTGCGCTCGACCTCAAGACGCTCCCGTCTCCCACCGAGCTGCCCGTGCTGACGGGGTGGGCGCGGCTCCGGCTCGATCTCGTCCTCGACCTCAATCGCTATCGGCGGGTGTACCAGGAGCGCACGGTGGCGCTGGCCCGGATGGCGGGTGCCCGAGCGTCGGAGGCGGTGATCGCCACCCACGTCGAGAACGCGCTCGAGCTCGCGTGGCTCCTCAAGGGGTTGATGCCGGTGAACGTGGCGGCAGACCACTATGTCCGTGAGTTCGCCCTCGCGGCAGGCCCGGCGCAGATGGTAATGCAGCGGGTGCAGGCGCGGGTGGCGAGCGACGAGTTGTCGGCCCACTTCGACGAGCCGCCACCCCGGCTCGAATCGCCCGGTGCCGGGACGCCGGCCGGCTTCCCCGCAGCCGCGGCCGGCGGAGTCTAGGGCGCATCGGGCAGAACGCCCGTACCGGGTCGCTAAAGATTAACGTAACCCGCTGAAATGCAGTCACTTGTACGATGGCTCGGCGCTTGCCCCTAACCCGGCGAGCGAGTCCTGTCCGTCGCCCTCTCTTTCATCCGCATTCACCGCGAGCCACCTATGCCCCGCTCGTTGCTCGGGACGCTGGTCGGAGCTTTTCTGTGCGGTGCTTTCGGGTCGTCGCCGGCTGCCGCGCAGACCCTCGCGTCCGCGGAGCGGGTAGCGCTTGACGCATGGTATCGGAGCGCAACGGAGCGCACCGGCGGTCACGGCCAGTGGGGCGTGGCGATCGGCACCATGGACGGCCGGATTCTCTGGAGCGTGAGTCCCGAGCTCGCGCTGATCCCGGCGTCCACCGCGAAGCTGTTCACCACGGGCTTCACCCGCGCGCGGGTCGGCGGCGACTCCCGGCTCACCACCCGCGTGGTGGGCGATGGGGTGCTGGACTCCGCGACCGGGCGATGGCAGGGGAAATGGGCGCTCGAGCTGGGGGGGGATCCGACGCTCGATCGCACGGGCCGGAGCGGGCCGACGCTGCGCGAGCTGGCCAGGCGGCTGCGTGACCGGGGCGTGCGGCAGCTCCAGGGCCCGCTCGCGCTCATGAGTCCCACCGGCCCCGCCACCTCGAGCTACCCCACGGTCTGGGCGGCGGACTTCGAGGGCCAGCTCTACGCCCCGCCAATCGGGCCCGTCACCCTCCATGAGAACACCATCTCGCTGACCTACCGGCCGGGCCGAGACACCGGCGCGCCGCCGACCCTGGTGAGCGCGTATCCGGATGGGGTCGAGCGCCTGGTGCGGATGGAGGCCGCCACGGTGAGCGGCAGCGGCGGCCGCCTCCGGCTCCGCCCCAACGCCGACGGCGGCTGGACGTTGAGCGGAACCATCGGGCTTTTCCGCCGGCCGGTGGGATTCTCGGCCGTTGCCTACGAGCCGTCGCGGGTGCTGGCGGTGGCCTGGGCCGCGGCGCTGGAGCGCGCCGGGATCCAGTGGGTCGCGCCGGGAGGACCGGTTGTGATCGCGGGGGGTGCTCCGCTGGTGCTGGCGCAAGTCGAGTCGGCCACCTTCGACAGCATGGCCACAGAAGTAAATCGCCGGAGTCTCAACATCGGCGCCGAGCTGATGCTCCAGTGGGGCGCCGGCAGCCAGACCACGGGACCCGCGCTCGTCACCGATCATGTGCGCCGTGTGGTCGGGCCATCGGCGCGGGTGTCGCTCGTGGACGGGAGCGGGCTGAGCGAGCTCAACCGGATCAGTCCGCTCACCCAGGTCCTGTACCTCGCCCGCTACCCTCAGCTCGCGGGAAATCAGCAGTTCCCGCTGCTGCTGCCGGCCAACGGCACCGGTACTCTGCGTCGCCTGCGGCAGGGAATGACCCGGGGCGTGGTGCACGCCAAGACCGGCACCCTGGATGACGCGGCGACGCTCGCGGGCTATCTTGGGCGGTCTGACGGCATCCTGGTCCTCTCGCTGATGTACAACGGCCGCCGCATCCACCAGGCACGGGCCGCGGAGTGGGAGCTGTTCCGGCTCCTCGGCGCCGAGGGCGTGGACCTCCGCGGCGCGCTCGAGACGCACATGGGAGGCACCAGCACCCCGAGTGACCAATAGGCCCCTCCGCCGTACGCTTCAGGCCGGCATCGCCCTCGCCGTCATCGCTGCGCTCTACCTCCTCCGATCCGCTCCGGCCCCTGCACCCGCCACTGGGACTCGTTCCATGGTCACGCAAGCGTTTCGGGCGGGCCGGTCGAATGTGGAGGTGGAGACCGGCGGCCGGGTGACGCGCGTGCTGAAGAACGATGTGGCGGGGTCGCGGCACGAGCGCTTTCTCGTGCGAGTGGAGGGGGGGACGAGCGTGCTGGTGGCGCACAACCTCGAGCTCGCGCCGCGGGTTCCGCTGGCGCCGGGCGATTCGGTGGAGATTCGGGGCGTGTACGAGTGGAACGACAGGGGCGGTGTGATCCACTGGACCCATCGTGACGCCGAGGGGCGGCACGAGGCGGGGTGGATCAGACACGAGGGACGGGTTTACCAGTAGCCCACCAGGCCCGACCTCCAGACCCGATCCGCACCGAGTCTCAGGTCGCGGGACTGCCTCCGGTCAGAGCCGCCAGCACCAGCTCGAGGACGCCGTCGAGCGCCTTCGCGTCGCCGACGCTTCCCTGCGCCAGTCGCGCATTGCCGCCGCCGCGTCCGCCGGCCCGTTGGAGCGCGGCCTTGAGCACTCGTCCCGCGTCCGCTCCGGTATCCGCGGCCGCGCCGAGGATGACCGCGGGCGGATCTGCGGTTGACGCCAGCAGCACTCCGGCCGGCAGTGCGGCGAATGCCAGGGCGAGGGGGCGGAGGCGCTCCACCGGACCGCGCGCCTCGCGCAGCACCGCTACACGCCGGCCACCCGCGTCCGGCGTGGCCGAGGCGTAGAGCTCCCGCGCGCGATAGCGGGCCAGCATCTCCTCGAGCTCATGGCGCGCGGCATTGGCCGCCTTGAGCTCGGCGCGGCGGCTCTCGAGCAGTGCTGGCAGCTCGTCGGGCCTCGCCGAGTGCGACGCGGCGAGCGAATCGAGGAGATCGGCGTCCGCCCGGGCGCGCCGCACGGCCCGTGCTCCGCACCGAAACTCCAGCCTGACGAGCTGCTTCACGCGTTCCACCCCGTCGATCAGGATCGGCCCGATCTGGCCGGTCGTGCGCACATGGGTGCCGCCGCAGGCACTCCGGTCCAGGTCCTCGATCGTGACGATCCGGAGCACGCCGTCGCGGCCGGATGCCTTCCGGAGCCCGCCGGCCGCGGAAGCCTCCTCGAAGCTCACCCGTACCGGGCGGTCCTCGGTCACCACCTCATTGGCGCTTGCCTCCGCCTTCACCAGGTCGTCGTACGAGAAGCTCGCGATGGCCAGATCGAGCGTCGAGGCATCGCGGCCGAAGTGCACGCTCAGCGTCTCGGCGTGGAACAGTTGCGCGATGACGGCTGAGAGGACGTGCTGGCCGGTATGCTGCTGCATGTGGTCGAAGCGGCGCGTCCAGTTCACCCGGCCATGGAGCCGCTCGCCTGCCACCGGGCCGGCAAGGAGGTGGGCGATCCGTTCACCTTCGTCCACGACGTCGACGACCTCGACGCCGCCAAGGTCTCCGGTATCGAACGGCTGGCCACCGGACGTCGGATAGAAGGCCGTGCGATCGAGGTAAACGCGGCGGCCCTCATCGGCCCGGGCGACGACGGCCGCGTCGAACTCGGTGCGGTAGGCGTCGGTGTAGTAGAGGCGCTCGCTCATCGGGCGTATTCTAATCGGCGCCTTCCCGGTTCGGGTACGGGATTACATATTGGCGGCACGACCGGGTCACGGGTGTCCCTACGCCTGAACACAGGAGGTTCGCCATGGCACCGCAGACCGTCGCCTGGGCGCCGGAGCTCGCGACCGGCTCCCGCGTACCGTACCGCATCACCGTGCACAATATCGAGGCGTGCAACTGCAGCCACGGCTGCAATTGCCAGTTCGGCGGCTTTCCGGATAAGGGCCCGTGCGAGGCGTTGATCGGCGGCCAGGTGGGGGACGGGCGGTACGGCGACGTGTCGCTCGCGGGCGTCAAGTTCGTCATCGCCGCCATGTATCCCAAGGCGATCCACGAGGGGAACGGCCGCGTCGCGGTCTTCATCGACGCGGGCACGCAGGAGCAAGTCGACGCCATGGCGATGATCCTCTCCGGGCAGGCCGGGGGAATGCCGTTCGAGGCGCTCGCCGGCACCATTGGCTCCCTCGACGGGCCGGTGCGCGCGCCGATCGAGATGACGGTCAACGGCACGAAGTCCTCCTACCGCATCCCTGGCGTGCTCGAGCTGGCGCAGACGCCGATCCGCGACGCCGTCTCCGGAGCGGAGAAGGAGGTGCAGATCGTCTACCCCAAGGGCGGTTTCTTCTGGGACGTCGGCAATATCACCTCGACAGCGACGATGTTCTGCGAGCATGGTCAGATCCGGTTCAGGCATCCCGGTGGATTTGCCAGCTACTCCACGCCCACCTGGAGCAACCAGTCATAGGGATACCGGAAGCGCTGGCTCGGCGGGACCGAACGGTCGTCGCGGCGGGGCTCCTGTGCCTCGCCGCGTTCGCGTGGGCGCATGTGGCTCACATGGCCGAGATGCCGGCCCACGCGGCGATCGCCATGCCGGGCATGGAGGGTCGAGCGGGGCTCGGCTGGCTCATCGCGATGTGGACGGTGATGATGGTCGCGATGATGATTCCGTCGGCGGCCCCGGCCATCCTGCTCTTCGCCGGCGTCACGCGCCGCCGCCGTCTGCAGGCGGTGGCCGCAGCATCACCTGCCGTGTTTACGCTGGGGTATCTGCTCGTCTGGACAGCGTACGCGGTGGTGGCGGCGTCGGCGCAATGGGCTCTGCACCGGGCGGCGCTGCTGTCGCCGACGATGGCCAGCGCGAGCCCGCTCCTTGGCGGCGGGCTGCTGCTGGCGGCCGGCATCTATCAGTGGACGCCACTCAAGGGCGCCTGCCTGAGCCACTGCCGCTCCCCCCTCGGCTTCTTCGCATCCGAGTGGCGTGAGGGCGGGTGGGGTGCGCTGAGGATGGGCATGCGCCACGGAAGCTACTGCGTGGGCTGCTGTTGGCTCTTGATGGCGCTGCTGTTCGTCGCCGGGGTGATGAACCTGCTGTGGGTGGCCGCGATCGCCGGCTTCGTGCTGGTCGAGAAGCTGCTGCCGGGCGGCGAGCGGGCAGGGCAGGTGGCCGGCGTGGTGCTGGTGGCCTGGGGGATGTGGGTGCTTCGTGGCTAGCACGGCGCGCCGGCACAGTGCTGCGGCCGCAGTGCTCGGCCGGATCGGCCTGCCGGAGCCGGTGCGCGCGCTGGCCGGGCGGCCGTGGGACGTCATCGTGGTCGGGGCGGGGCACAACGGGCTCGCGTGCGCCGCGTACCTGGCCCGGGCGGGGCAGCGTGTCCTCGTCCTGGAGGCCCGGGAACGCGTGGGCGGGGCCTGCACGCTCGATGAGCCGTGGCCCGGCGTGCGGATGTCGCCCTGCGCCTACGTGGTGGGGCTGCTGCATCCGCTCGTGATGCGCGAGCTCGATCTCGACGGCCACGGCTTCCGGTGGATGCCGGCGGTGGGAGGAATGTTCGTGCCGTTCGAGGACGGCAGCAGCATTCAGCTCTGGAACGACGACGAGCGCTGCGAGGCGGAGATCCAGCGCTTTGCCCCTCGCGACCTCGCTGGTTGGCGCGCGATGCAGGGCGTCAAACGGCGACTCCGGGACGCACTTCGACCGGACGGACCCGACGATATGTGGATTGGCCCGTCGCCCACGCGCGAGTCGATCGAGCGGCGGCTCGGCGGCGACGCGGAGGCGCGGCGGCTCCTGTTCGAGTGGTCGATGGTGGAGCTGGCGGAGCGCTACCTGGAGGACGAGCGACTGCAGCTCGCCTATCTGGGTCAGGGCGTCATCGGGACCAACGCGAGCCCCCACGATCCGGGCACCGCGTCGGTCTGGTATCACCACGCGTCCGGGCGGATGGACGGGCAGCCGGGCACCTGGGGGTATGTCGAGGGCGGGATGGGGATGGTCTCGTTTCTCCTCTGCGACATCGCACGGGAGGCGGGGGCGACGGTGGCGGCGGGCGTGCCGGTTGCCCGGATCCTCCCGGGCCAGGGCGTGGAACTGGCCTCGGGCGAGCGGATCCGGGCGCCGCGAGTGGTCTCGAACGCCGACCCCCGCGTGACGCTCGCGCTGCTGGGCCCGAACGCCGACGAGGCGTGGGCGGAGCGGGTGCGAGCGATCCCGATGAAGGGGATCACGGTCAAGGTCAATCTGACGCTCACCGAGCTGCCGAACTTCACCGCGCGGCCGGGCACGCGCGAGCCGCACCACACGGGGCAGATCAACACGCCGCTCACCAAGCCGGAGTGGCGGGACTTCCACCGCCTCGCCAACGAGGGCGTCCTGCCGCCCCGCACGTGGAACGAGCTGTACCTGCAGACCGTGTTCGACCCGAGCATCGCGCCGCAGGGCGTGCACACACTGAGCGTCTTCGCCCAGTACGTGCCGCACCAGTTCCGCGAGGGTGACTGGGACACCCGGCGCGACGAGGTGGGTCGCACCGTGATAGGCTCCCTCGCGCGCTTCTGCAGCAACCTGCCGGCGGCGATCATCGCGCTCGAGGTGCTCGGGCCGCCGGACATCGAGCAGCGCGTGGGTCTCACCGGCGGACACATCTTTCAGGGCGAGATCCTGCCCGATCAGATGTGGGACCGGCGGCTGGCGGCGAGGACCCCGATGCCGGGCGTCTTCCTTTGCGGGGCGGGGACGCATCCGGGCGGGAGCGTCATCGGCATCAACGGGCGCAACGCGGCGATGGAGGTGCTGGAAGACGGAAAGACGGAACGGTGGAAGGACGGAAAGGCGGAGAGACGGGAGGACGGAAGCGCGGAAGGGCGGAGAGATGGAAGGACGGCAGGCGGCGAGCCGAAGAGCCGATGATTCGGGGCTGTCATCCCGAGCGGAGCGAGGGATCTACACGGCCGGGCCGAGTTCGACCTCCGGGACGGGGCTCGATTCCGGCCGTGTAGATCCCTCGCGCTGCTCGGGTTGACAGTGCCGCCCGGATGCAACGTTCCCTCCTTCCCTCCTTCCGTCCTTCCCTTCTTCCGCCCTCATCCCCACCCCCGCAGCGCCCGCACGAAATCGTGCAGCACCAGGAACTTCTCGTACAGCAGCACGCCCTTCCGCTTCTGTCCGAACTCTGCGAACAGGTCGCGCAGCCGGCCTCGGCGGGTCACGTAGAACCGGAACACCTCGGCGAAGTCCTCCTGCGGATGCTTCCGCGCGTAGGCGCTGACAAAGTCCCGTGGCGCGATGGCCACCCGGCTGCGCTGGAAGTAGACCCAGGTGTTGTCCATTCCCCGGTAGGCCTTGTCCACCTCGCCGAATGCACGGCGGAAGCGGCGGCTTCGGGTCCACTCCCAGTGGTGATACAGGAAGCTGTGGCCCAGCTCGTGGGTGATGAGGCCCACCAGCATCGTCCACGGGATCTCATCCTGGCGCCGGCTGGCGAGCACGTAGCGCTGCTCGATCTCCACGATCTTGGGATAGTGCGGATCGACACCAGAGATGCCCGGGCGGAGGAGCACCCGGTACCCCCAGTCGCGGATGCGGGAAACCAGCAGCAGGCGGCGCACCCGGGTGAGGGCGCGAGGGATGAGGTCGCGCCCGGTGGCGTCCTGGCCGCACCAGGGGCAGACATCCATCCAGTCGTCCACCCCGCGATGGCAGTGAGGGCACTCGCCCTCGAACAGGGCGTCCTCGTTCCAGACCTGCGGCCGCCCGCACCAGGGGCAGAACCGCATCGGGTACTGCACGCCGCCGCCGCAGCCCCAGTCGCAGCGGGCATCCATGCGGAAGCCCTTCGGCGCCTTGAGCGGCGTCTCGCTGGAATAGCCCGGCTCGTAGATGTCCGCGTCGCACCAGGGGCACCAGGAAAACCTGTCCGACACCACCCAGCCGCACCGGTAGCACTCGGCGCCGGTCACATCTCCCGCGTCGCGCCAGCGCTGCGCCCGGCCGCAGTGCGGGCAGTAGGACCAGTACTTCTTGAGATCGTGGCCACAGACGCAGCGGAACTCCGCGTGCCCCGTGCGGCGGCGGCGGCTAGGCGCGGCCATAGCGCGCCACGGCTTCGTCCGCCAGCCGCTGGATGAACTGGTAGTAGTCCATCCCCGCCTTCTCCGCGGCGTTGGCCATGTCGTGGCCGTAGCTGATGAAGGGATTGGCGTTGGCCTCGAGCACCCAGAGCTCGCCGTCGGGGGCGAGGCGCACGTCGAGGCGGGCGTAGTCGCGCAGCCAGAGCGCGCGGACGGCGGTGCGGCAGATGGCGGCGAGCCGCTCGCGCACGGCCCGGGCGAGCGGGCGAGCGAAGACGTTCCGGATTCCCTTCCGGCCGCGGTAGTCCTCGTCCCACTTGGCGGACCGGGTGGCGATCCGCTCCTCCGGCCGGTTCCGGCGCTTGTCGAACACCATCTCGGTGATCGGCAGGATGTGAAGGGCGTCCCCGTTGCCGATCACGCTCGCGTAGAGCTCGCGTCCCTGGACGAACTCCTCCGCGATCGCCGGCTGGTCGAATCGCTGGTGGATCATGGCCACCCGCTCGGTGAGCGCCGTCTCGTCCTGGACCACCGAAGCCTGGGCGATGCCGGCGCTGGCGTCGCTCAGCAGCGGCTTCACGATGAGCGGGAAGCGGAGCGTGTCGGGCACGGCCCGTGTCTCGCCGGGCCGGAAGGTGACGAACCCCGGTACCCGGATGCCGTGATAGGCGAGGACCTTCTTGCTCATCGCCTTGTTGCGGGAGATGAGCAGCGCCAGCGGGGGCGAGCCGGTATACCGGTGCCCCTCCGCCTCGAGCATGCCGGGCACCATGTACTCGAGTCCCGGGTTGCCATGAAACGACTCGACGGCATTGAAGACCAGGTCCGGCCGGATCTCATCCAGGCAGCGCACCAGGTACTGCAGGTCGTCCTGCACGCCGAGCAGCGTCACCTCGTGCCCCCGCTCCCGGAGCGCATCGGCCACCTGGTACTCCATCTCCGGTTCGTCGTGGGTCCACGCCGCGACCTCGGTCGCCATCTGGCGCTCGTGGTCGGGGTGGTCCCATCCGCCGTAGGGCGTGTCGAATGTCACTACAATGCGCATGACGGGTGTGCCAGGCTGGGTTGACCCGAATAGTGGCCCGGTAGGGAATGTGGCGCCACACCCCTGGTGGCTCGGACCGGCGGACTGCATTATCCTATCGCTCGTTGCCCCCAGAGACCTGAACGCGCGGAACCGCCCTCACCGGCGCTGGAGGTGGGAATGGAGTTCACGCCCCGGGAAGCCATGCTCAAGCCCGAGTTCGCCGACCGGTACCCTCCGCTGGAGCCGGGGGTCTGGGAAACGGCCGCCGAGCTCGGGGCCAAGGTCCTGTTGTGGCAGGTCCAGCAGCAGGGTACGGATGCCCTGAGCTCCCGGATTCTGGACGAACGGCACTTCGAGTTCCGGGGGGGGTGGTACCGGGGCACGGAGACGGTGCTCCGCACACGGGCGAGCGACCCGGCGTATAACGGGCCGGCTTGAAGGGCGGGCGGTCAGGCGGTCGGGCGGTCAGGCGGCCGGGCGGGCGGGCGGCCCCTGCGGTGACTCGCGAACTCCCCCTGCACAGTTCTGACCGCGTGACCGCCTGACCGCGTGGCCGCCTGACTGTCCGTCCGCCGTTAGATTCCCCCGCATGACGACCATTCCTGAACGCTTCGCGGCCGACCCCCGGACGGGCTCCGGTCTGCCCGACGCCGCGCTGATCGAACACGAGAGCCGCATGGTGGGCGAGCTGATGACCGAGTTGGGCCGGGTCATCGTGGGGCAGCGCGCCATGCTGGAACGGCTCCTGATCGGGTTGCTCGCGGACGGCCATGTGCTGCTCGAGGGCGTGCCGGGGCTGGCCAAGACGCTCGCGGTTCGCACGCTTGCCGGCGCCATCGATGCCGCGTTCCACCGGGTCCAGTTCACTCCCGACCTCCTGCCTGCCGACCTGCTGGGCACCCAGATCTACAACCAGCGCACCGGCGACTTCACGGTGCAGAAGGGCCCGATCTTCACCAATCTGCTCCTGGCCGACGAGATCAACCGCGCCCCAGCCAAGGTGCAGAGCGCGCTGCTCGAGGCCATGCAGGAGAAGCAGGTGACGATCGGGGGACAGACCTTCCCGCTGCCCGAGCTGTTTCTGGTGCTGGCGACGCAGAACCCGATCGAGCACGAGGGCACGTACCCGCTCCCCGAGGCGCAGGTCGACCGGTTCATGTTCAAGCTCCTGGTGACTTACCCGGCGCGAGCGGAGGAGCGCGAGGTGCTCGATCGGATGGTCGCGCTCGAGGAGCCGGGACCGGAGCGGCTGATGGAGCCCTCCCGCGTGCTCACGGCCCGGCGCCTGGTGCACTCGGTGTACGCCGACGCGCGGATCAAGGAGTACGTGCTCGATCTGGTGGGCGCGACCCGGCGGCCGGCCGACGCGGGTCTGGCCGAGCTGGCGCCGCTCATCGAGTTCGGCGCATCGCCCAGGGCGGCGATCTTCCTTCTCCGCGCGGCCAAGGCGCACGCGTTCATCCGCGGCCGGGCCTACGTCACCCCCGACGACATCAAGGCCCTGGGACTCGACGTCCTGCGCCACCGCGTGATTCTCACGTACCGCGCGGATGCGGAGGGCGTGGGGCCCGACGCACTGCTTGGCCGGATCTTCGAGGCGGTGCCGGTGCCGTGACGCCGGACGAGGTCACCCGTGAGGTCCGGCGGATCGAGATCACCACCCGCCACCTCGTGCGGGACATCGTCGCGGGCGAGTACTCGAGCGCGTTCCGCGGCCGGGGAGTGGAGTTCGCCGAGGTGCGCGAGTACCAGCCGGGCGACGACGTCCGCACAATCGACTGGAACGTGACCGCGCGACTCGGGAGCGCCTACGTCAAGCGCTACCTGGAGGAGCGCGAGCTCACGGTGGTCTTTCTGGTGGACTTCAGCGCCTCGGGCCGCTTCGGCAGCCGGGTCCGCACCAAGGGCGAGCTGGGCGCCGAGGTGGCCGCCGTGCTCGCGCTGGCGGCGGCGCGGAACAACGACCGGGTGGGCGCCGCGTTCTTCACCGACCGCATCGAGCATCACATCGCGCCCGCCAAGGGACGACGCCACGTGCTGCGGCTCATCAGCGAGCTCCTCGCCTTCGAGCCGGCCGGCACCGGCACCGATTTGGGCGCGGCGCTCGCCGAGCTCGAACCGACGCTCCGCCGGCGCGCGGTGCTGTTCATCCTCTCCGACTTCATGGCCGCTGGCTACGAGCCGGTGCTCGGCCGGCTGGCTCGGCGACACGACGTGGTGGCGCTCCAACTGGTGGACCCGCGTGAGCGGGCGCTCCCCGCGGCGGGGCTGGTGACGTTGTGGGATCCGGAGAGCGGCGCCTGGCGGCGGATCGACACGTCGGACGCGGCCGTCCGGGCCTGGTTCGCGCGCCGCTCGGAGGAGTTCGATCGCGGGCTCGAGCGCGGGCTCCGGGAGCGGAACGCGGACCTGCTGCGGCTCGAGACCGGGCGTTCCTACGCGGAGCCGCTGCTGAGTTTCTTCCGGCGCCGGGAGAGGATGCTGTGGCGATGAGTCGCGTCGGTCGTTGCGCCGGGCTCGGGATGATCGCGATCCTGCTCGTCACGCTCGGTCCCGTCATCCGGCGCCCACTCGCTGCGCAGGTCCGCGGCCAGCACTGGGAGGTGATCCCGGAGACGGACAGCGCGACCGTGGGCGACACGGTGACCCTTCGCTTCCGCCTGCATCTCGACGAGCGGGACCTGCTGTTCGACACCATCCCGCGGCCCGCGGCGAGCACGCCGGACTGGGTACGCGTTCTCCAGGTGGACAAGCTGCAGCGCGACTCGAATCGCATCTTCGTCGGCCGCGCGCGAATCGCCTTCTACCGTACCGGACGCCAGCCGGTGCCGATATTCGAGCTCCCGTTCATGCGCTCGGTCAAGGGGCTGTCGCGCGGCACGCTGCCGAGCGACACGGCGTCGGTGGAGATCGTGCCGCTGATCGCGGACCCGTCGTCCGCCACCCTGCGGGACATCAAGGAGCCGCCACCGCCGCGCGGGCCGGGGGCGCTGGTGCTCGTCGCCGGGGCCGCGGCGCTGCTCGCGGCCGGCTGGATCACGTGGCGCGTGCGGCGCGGGCACGCCCCGCAACCGGCGCCGGCCGCCGCGCCGGAGGGGCCGCCGCCCGCGCCCCCCGATCCGTATGAGATCGCCGTGGCCCGGCTGGCCGCCGTCGAGCGCGAGCGGTGGAGCGAGCGCGACGTGGCGCGGCACTACCAGGCGGTCACCGACGCGCTCCGTGACTATCTGGAGAGCCGGGGGGTGCCGGCGCGCGAGCGCACGACCTCGGAGCTGCGCTGGATGCTGCCCTCCGGGCTCCTGTCGGATCGGACGGGGGGGCGGTTCGAGGACGTCTTCGGGGACGCGGATCTGGTGAAGTTCGCCCGGTGGCGGCCGGACCCGGGGACGGCCGGAGCGTTTCTCGCGGAGGCCCGCGAGCTGCTCGCGGACTGGTCCGCGGCGCGCCCGGCGGAGAAGGCGGTGGCCGATGCGATTCGCTGACCCGGCCTGGCTGCTGCTCCTCCTCGTGCCCGCGGCGTGGGCCTGGATTCTCTGGCGCGGCCGGCGCCGCGCGCCCGCGGAGCGGATCGGGTTCCCCGGCCTCGTGTTCCTGGCGGGGGCACCGGTCAGCCCGCGGACCCGCTGGCGCTGGCTGCCCGACGTGCTCCGGCTGCTTGGCGTGTCCTGCCTGATCCTGGCGCTCGCGCGGCCGCAGGTGCCCCACGAGGTGCGGCAGATCCGGAGCCGCTCGCGCAACATCATGCTCGCGCTCGACATCTCGAGCAGCATGAAGGCCGGCGATTTCAAACCCGGGAACCGACTCATGGTGGCGCGCCGGGTGCTTGCCGACTTCACCCGCGAGCGCCAGGGCGACCTGCTCGGCCTGGTCATCTTCGCCGGACGCGCCTTCCTCCAGGCGCCCCTCACGCCGGATGCCGAGCTGCTGCAGCGCATGCTTGGCCGGATCGACATCGGCATGCTCCCCGACGGCACCGCGATCGGCACCGCGCTCGCGATGTGTCTGGCGCAGCTCAAGGACCTGCCGCCCAAGGCGAGCGTCATCGTGCTGATCACCGACGGCGCCAACAACACCGGGAAGCCCGGACCGCTCCTGGCGGCCGAGGCGGCCCGTGCCATCGGCGTCCGGATCCACACCATCGGCGTGAGCGCGGCCGACACCACGCCGGCAGACCGGCAGTTCATCTGGCGCTGGGGCGGCCGCACGCCCGACCGGCTCACCACCGGGGATGAGGCGATCCTCCGTCGGATCAGCGAGCGGAGCGGCGGGAAGTACTACCGAGCCACCGACCCGGCGACGCTCCGGGAGGTGCTCCAGGCGATCGACCCGATCGAACGCCAGGAAGTCCGGATCAGCGAGACGCGGGATTACCGCGAGCTCTACGGCTGGGCGCTCACGCCGGGCCTGGTGCTCCTCACCGCCGGGCTCCTGCTTGGCGCCACCCGGCTCCGGAGCCTGCCGTGAGCTTCGCCTGGCCGCTGGTGCTGCTGGTGGCGCTCGTCGCCGTCCCGCTGATCGGCCGAACGCTGTTGCGGGCGGAGCGGCGCCGGCGGGCCGAGCTGCGCGAGTTCGGCGAGCCGGCGGTGCTGGCGCATGGCTCCACGCTCGCGGACGAGCGACGGGTCGTCCGGCGCCGGTGGCTGCAGGTGGCCGCGGTGGCGCTCGGGCTTCTGGCGCTCGCGCGTCCCCAACTGGGCGAGCGACAGGCCGAGTTCGCCCGCACCGGCCGGGACGTGCTGGTGGTGTTCGACCTTTCACGTTCCATGACCGTCACCGACGTGGCGCCGAGCCGGCTCGAGGTGGCCCGGCGAGCGGCGTGGGAGACGGTGTCGGCCGAGCGCGGCGACCGGGTCGGGCTGGTCGTCTTCGGCGGGAGCGCCTTCCTCCAGCTCCCGCTCACGACCGACCAGGCGGCTCTGAAGCTGTTCCTGGACGCGGCGAGCCCCGACGATCTCGGCGACCCGTCCACGGATATCGGCAACGCCCTTGCGACCGCCGCCAAGATCTTCGAGCACGAGGGCGAGCGTGGGCACCGCGCGGTGCTGCTCGTGAGCGACGGCGAGACCGAGGAGCACAGCGACCTCGTGAAGGCTACGGCCGGACTTCGGGAGGAGGGGATCCCGGTCTTCGCGCTCGGCGTCGGCACCACCGGCGGCGGCCCGGTGCCGGCGGACAGCTCGGAGGCCCCGGAGAAGTTCCACCGCGACCACATCGGGCGCATCGCCATGTCGCGGCTCGAGGAGGGCGGGCTCCGGCAGGTGGCCCGGCTCACGGGCGGCGCCTACGCCCGGGCCGATCGCGCGGCCGACCGGAGCAGCCTGCAGGCCGCGCTCGCCACGGTGCGGACGCGCACGCTCGCGTCGGAGCAGTCGAAGGAGCGCGCCGACCGCTTCCAGTGGCCGCTCGCGCTGGCGGTGGGGGCGCTACTGGGTGATGCGGCGCTCGCGGCCACAGCGGCCCGCCGCCGCCGCCCGGTCCAGCTCAGGGCCGCGATGCCCGCGCGCGCCGCGGCCGCGGTCGTGCTGCCGCTTCTCCTCCTGCTGCTCGGTGCGGGGTGCTCGCGCGGTGCGCTGGACGCACGGAAGGGTGAGCGGCTCTACGCGTCCGGCGATTTCGCTGCCTCCGCCAAGGCGCTGGATGAGGCGCTGGCCGCGGACAGTACGCCGGCGCGGGCGTACAGGGCAGGAAATGCGTACTATCGCCTCAAGCGCTACGAGGACGCGGCCGTGCGCTACCGCCGGGCCGCCACGTCGCCGGCCCTCCGGCAGCCGAGCGTGTTCAACCTGGGGAACGCGCTGGTGCGCGCGGCCGAGGATGCGCCCGAGCGGGGCCAACTCCTGCTCGACGCCATCGCGGCGTACGAGGAGGCTCTCCGGCTCCAGCCGGGCGACGCGGACGCGAAGTGGAATCTGGAGATCGCGGTCAAGCGGCTCACCGACGACCGCACGTCGGGCGGCTCTTCCGGCCGCGGCCGGAACGGCGACTACGGGCGGGGCAACATGAACGTCCCCGGTTACGAGGGGAACCCGGACAACGCATCGGGCGCCATGGCCGGCGGAGGCTACGGCGCGGGCGAAGGCGAGTCGGTCGAGGAGCTGGATGCCGACCAGGCCCGGCAACTGCTGGAGTCGGTGCAGCGGGAGCAGTTGGCGAGCCACGAGGGCCGCCCGAGCCCGAAGGGCGCGGTTGGCGCCCGGGACTGGTAGCAAGGCGGGGGTTGCGCGAGCCGGCCTTACGCCATAACATGAGCTTCACAACCGACGTCGTGGT
Source organism: Gemmatimonadales bacterium (assembly GCA_025927545.1). Lineage (GTDB taxonomy): Bacteria > Gemmatimonadota > Gemmatimonadetes > Gemmatimonadales > GWC2-71-9 > CAVVWJ01. The sequence goes on along the minus strand of JAICLE010000018.1, from coordinate 1,166 downwards.
GAGTTGCGGCCTATTGCAGCCACGTTAAACAAATGCTAAAAAGCCTCGCGTCCCGAGTGTCTTTTTGGCACCGGGCGCTTTGCTTTTCCGGTGTCGAGAGCCTGGAACCGGGGCGGGGGAGAGGACCCCCGACTCATGCCCGTGCTCGATCTGCCCTCGACCGCCGCACTCCCCGGCCCGGTATCCACCACCAGCCGCGGACCGCGGCCGCTCCCCCTCGCGTGCAAGCTCTGCGGCGCCTCCTGCGCGCCGGCCGCGTCCGCCACCTGCGAGGACTGTCTCGGCCCTCTGGAGCCGGTCTACGATCCCGGCCGCCCGCTGCCCGACGCCCGGACGATCGGCGCCCGAGCGCCTTCGCTCTGGCGCTATCGCGAGTGGCTCCCGTTCGAGTCGCCGCCCAGCGTGTCGCTCGACAGCGGCTTCACTCCGCTGCTCGAGTCACCCGCGCTCGCCCGGCGGCTTGGCGTCGCGCGCGTCTGGGTCAAGAACGACGCCGTCTCGCACCCATCGCTCAGCTTCAAGGACCGGGTCGTGGCGACCGCGCTCAACGCGGCACTCGGCCTCGGGCTCGACACGGTGGGGTGCGCGTCGACCGGGAACCTGGCCAATGCGGTCGCCGCACAGGCGGCCCGTGCCGGGCTGCCCGCCTGGATCTTCATCCCCCACGATCTCGAGCTGGGGAAGGTGGTGGGTACCGCGGTCTACAACCCGAAGCTGGTCCGGGTGCGGGGGACGTACGACGACGTGAACCGGCTGTGCGCGCAGGCCGCCGACCGCTACGGCTGGGGGCTGGTGAACATCAATCTGCGCGGCTACTACGGCGAGGGCTCGAAGACCATGGCTTTCGAGATCTCCGAGCAGCTCGGCTGGCGGCTTCCGACCGCGGTGGTGGCGCCGATGGCGGGCGGCTCGCTGCTCACCAAGCTGGAGAAGGGGTTCCGCGAGTTCGCCGCGGCGGGGCTGGTCGCGGGCGCGGCGCCGCGACTCTACGGCGCGCAGGCATCGGGGTGCGCGCCGATCGTGGATCTGGTCGAGCGCGGCGGCGATACGCTGGTACCGGTCGTTCCGCACACGATCGCCCGGTCCATCGCGATCGGAAACCCCGCCGCCGGGCGCTTCGCCGCGGCCGCCATCCGGGGCTCGGGGGGGTGGGCCGCCGGGGTATC
>JAICLE010000137.1 GCA_025927545.1 Gemmatimonadales bacterium | reverse complement strand
CAGCGCTTCCTCTCGCAGCCGTTCTTCGTCGCCGAGCAGTTCACCGGCTTCCCGGGGAAGTACGTGAAGCTCGAGGAGACCATCTCGTCGTTCGAGCGCGTGCTTTCGGGCGAGTTCGATCAGTTGCCGGAGCAGGCGTTCTACATGGTCGGCGGCATCGACGAAGCGGTGGAGAAGGCCAAGAAGCTGGCGAGCGGGTGATGCGTGTCACGGTGATATCACCCGAGGCGTCTATGTTCGACGGAGACGCGGACGGGGTCGTGGCGCCCGCGTTCGACGGCGAGGTCGGCATCCTGCCGAATCACGCTCCGTTCATGACGCTGCTGGGACAGGGCACGCTGACTGTGCGGGGAGCTGACACGGCCCGGCGATTCACGATTCGCGGTGGATTCCTGCAGGTGGTGGACAATCGAGTACGTGTGGTGGCCGAACACGTTCAAGGAGAGTCTCATGCGGCGTGACATCGGTGGTGGCATTCTCGCGTTGGTGCTGCTCGCGGGCGGCGCGGGGACGGCGGCCGCCCAGGAGACCGGCACTCCCATCTTCAAGGCGCCCTACCGGGCGTTCCAGTCCCACGAATTCGGTGCATCGCTCTCGGACCCGGGCTCGGGGGTCAGTTTTGCCCTCGAGGGCTTCTACCGTTACGGGTCGGGGGCGAATGACTTCAGCGTCCGCGGCGGCTTCGAGGATCTCAGCAACAGCGTCAACGGCGTCAAGCTCGGCGGCGGCACGCGCGCGCTCCTCGGCGGCGACTTCCGCACCCAGGTGGTCAGCTACAGCGAGAGCTTCCCGCTTGACGGCTCGCTCACCCTCGGCTTCGGCGCCAACGTCGGCGACGGGCCCGACGCCTACTACATCCCGGTCGGCGTCTCCCTCGGCCGCCGGTTCGACGTCGAGAACTCGAACACGACCTTCGTTCCCTACGTGCACCCCGTGATCGTCCCCACGTTCGGCGGCGGGGACAGCGAGATCGATTTCGCGCTCGGGCTCGGCGTGGACGTCCGGTTCAGCCAGCAGTGGGTGATCCGGGCGAGCGGCGGGCTCGGTGACATCGAAGGCGTCGGCATCAGCATCGCCTACATTCGCTGACGCTCTTTGACGGTCCGTTCCCGTCATTTCACGCCCGGCCGCGGCCTTCCGCGGCCGGGCGTGGTCTCGTCCGCACGCGATTGACTTCCCGCGAAGCGCCCGGGTAGCTTGCGGCGCCGTTCCCACCCCCACAGCGTCGGGCATCGCTCACGCGGAGGAGGCAGCTTGAGGCACAACGTGTGCGCCCTCGTCGTCGCGGCCCTGGTCCTGGGCGCACCGCCCGCGCACGCCCAGAACCCGGGGCTGCCGGTGTACAACATCGGCGTGCCGCGGGGGATCGGCGTCTACGGCGACGTCGCGTTTCCCAATGATGCGGCCGGCGGCGGCACCGCGTTGGGCGTGACCGCCCGCGCCGGCTTCGGCCTGCTGGGCGCGACGGCCACGCTCTCCTCGCTCAATCCCGACGGGCCGGCCGGCAGCGATCTGTCCGTGGGCGGGACGCTCAATTACCGGCTCCTCGGCGGGCCGCTCGTTCCGCTCTCGGTCACGCTCCAGGGCGGTGTGAGCTACGCCAAGCCGGGGGAAGGACTGCTGCCCGGCAGCGAGGTGAGCGCGTATCACTTTCCCGTCGGGGTGGGCTTCGCGCTCGTGATTCCCAACCCCGTGCTCGCCATCCGGCCGTGGCTGGCGCCGCGCGTGGACGTCGACTACCGGACGGCAGGCCCTGCGTCGAATACCGCGACCAACTTCGGGCTGTCCGGCGGGCTCGAGCTCAACTTCCTCAACGGCTTCGGTATCCACGCGGCGTACGATCGCGTCTTCGCCAAGGACGTCGCGGACCCCTCGACCTTCGGCATCGGGGCACACTACAACTTCCGGGTGCCGGGCCTGTGACGGTGCCACGCGCCGCCATCCCGCTGCTGCTGGTGCTTTCCCTCGCCGCCTGTGCCCAGACCTTCGACGCCTCGACGCTCGGCGTCCCGGCCACGCTCGCCACGGCGGCCGGCCAGCCGGCAGCCGGCGACCGGTTCCGCGTCTCGAGCAAGGCGGTGTTCGCGCTCTGGGGCATCGCGCGATTCCGCCAGCCATCGCTCCGGAAGGCGCTCGCGGCCCAGCTCGGCGGGGGCAACGGCATCGCCGACGTGCGGATCCGGGTGCGGAGCCGCTGGACCGACGTCCTCATCACTGCGCTGACCGCGGGGCTCATCGTGCCCCGCACCGTCACGTTCGAGGGAGTCGTGACGAAATGAGCGCGGCCAGCATCGCGGCCGAGCGCTGCGCGGCGCCAATCCCCGCCCGCACGATCTCCCGCGCTCGCCTCCCTGCAGCCAGGCGTCGCGGCTCGTCCGCAAGCCACCCCTCCCAGTAGCCAAATAGCAGGTCGCCGGCGGCGCGCGGGGTGCGCGACTCGAGGGCCGTGGCGGCGCCACCGTGGAGCAGCAGGGCCGCGTCCCGGCTGTTCCGCCATCCTGGCCCGAACACCACGGGGACGCCCCACGCCGCCGGCTCGAGCACCGAGTGCAGGCCCGCGCGCCCGAAGCCGCCGCCCACGTACGCCACCAGCGCTCCCCCATAGATCGCCGCGAGCGCGCCGACCCGGTCTACCGCCAGAAGCGGCACCGGTCCCGCTGCCTCGCTCAGCGGCAGCGGTTGGGGGAGGCCGGCGCGAGCGGCGCGCCGTCCGAGTGCGGCCAGATGCGAGACTGTCGGCTCGTGCGGGACGATGATCAGCCGTGCGTCGGGCCGGCGCTCGCGCAGCCGGGCGAACGCGCGCAGCAGGACCACCTCGTCCGCCGGCCAGGTGGACCCGGCTACCAGCGTGGGGGCGCCGCGGCCCAGGCCGAGCAGCGGGTCGTCCGGCGCGACGGCCGCGACCCGCGCGGCCACGCTGTCGAACCGCGGGTCGCCCAGCACGCGGATGCGCTCGGCCGGCACGCCCAGCAGCGCGAGCCGCGCCGCGTCCGCCTCGGACACGGCACCCGCGGCCCCGACCGCAGCGTAGCCGGCACGGAGCAGCGGGCGCGCGGGCCAGCGGAGTCGTCCGCTGCCGGCGCTCACCGTGGCCGCGACGAGCGCCACCACGACGCCGCGGGCCGCGGCACGCGTGGCCAGTTCGGGCCAGAGGTCCAGTTTGGCGAACACCAGCAGGTCGGGCGCAAGCGCGCCGAGCAGCCGCTCGGCCGAGTCCGGGAGGTCGTAGGGCAGGTAGTCGGCGGCGTCCACCGGGAGCCGGTGCGCCAGCGCTTCGGCGGACGGGCTGAAGTGGGTGTAGACCAGCTGGCAGTCTGGCAGCAGGCGGCGCAGTTCGAGCAGCACGCTCTCGGCCTGGAGTCCCTCGCCGACCGAGGCGGCGTGGAACCAGACCAGGGGGCGCGCCCGGTCGCGCCGGGCAGCAGCCCAGGCCACGAGCCGGGCCGCGGCGCCGGGCCGCAGCCGGTTGCCCTCGCCCACCTTCCGATTGACCAGCGCAAGCGCGGGGGCCAGCGCCGTCCCCACACGGACGGCGGCGCGATAGACGATCGAGGTGGAGGGCACGGGCGCAATGTCGCGGCGTCGCGGGCCGCGCGTCAATCGCGGTTGCCCGCGGCGGCGGGGTTGCACGCGAGCGGGGGCACGGTCTAGAATTCAGCCACGAAGTTCATGTTCCACCTGCTACCGAGGAGGTGATCCATTGTCTACAGAGTCAAGGGTCGCCTGCGGCCGCTGAGCGGCACTGCATGCCAAGACCCGGGCGACACTTCGAACCTGGGGGGGCCGCGATGAGCGGCCCCTTTTTTTGCCCAGTTCCCCCGCGCGCATGCGCCTGACCTCGTCGACCATCTCGTACTGGCGCGCCGCGACTCAACCGCGCTACAGCCTGACGTTCGCCTTCCCGCTGCTCGTGGCCTACGAGGCGCTGGCGTTTGCGCTGTCGCATGATGCCCTCACCGGCGTGCGGAACGGCGCCGACGTGCTGCTCAAGAGCGTCTTCGTCCTGCTCGGCGGACGGGACGGCCTGATCCTCTTCGGTGTGGTGCTGCTGGGGACGGGCACGGCGCTGGTCTGGCGCGACCGACGGCGCGCAGGACCACTGCAGGGCAGGGTCTTCCTGTTGATGGCCGTGGAGTCGGTAGTCTACGCGCTTGCCTTCGGACTCGTGGTCGGGACACTCACCGGAGTGCTGCTGCGCGGCCTCGCGCTGGGCCCGGCGGGCCTGGGGCTTGCCACGCAGCTCATGATCTCGCTCGGCGCCGGGATCTACGAGGAGCTGCTTTTCCGGGTTCTGCTGGTGGGCATGCTCGCGTGGGTGGGCCGACACGTGTTCGGCTGGAGCCCCACGGGGGCCGGGATATTCGCGACGCTGGCCGGCGCCCTCGTCTTCTCCGCCTTCCATTACATCGGCCCCTACGGCGATCGGCTCGACCTCGCCTCCTTCACCTTCCGCGCGGTCGCCGGCGTGCTGTTCAGTGGATTGTACCTGCTGCGCGGTTTCGGCATCACGGCCTGGACGCACGCGATCTACGATGTGATGCTGGCGGTGAGCATGCTGCGGTAAACGGTAAGAGCGCGGTACGCTCACCGCCGCTTGCTGCGCAAGACCGAATCCAGTACCTGCCGGAACACCCCCACCGGTTGCGCGCCGGTGAGGAGGCCGCCTTCGATGTAGAAGGAGGGCGTGCTGCTGGCGCCGGAGCGCTCGGCACCCTGCGCCTCCGCGGCGACGGTTTCCTGGGTGGCAGGCGAGCGAACGCAAGCCAGGAGGGCCGGCCTCGAGATCTTCGCGGAGTCCGCCAGGGTGAGGAAGAACGCGGCCGGCTCCTTGAGCGGAGCCCAGACCTCCTGATACTTGTACAGCAGGTCGTGCACCCGCCAGAAGGCATCCTGCTGTGCCGCGCACACCGCTACCTCCGCCGCCGCCAGCGCGTTCGGATGAATGCTGGTCAGGGGGAAGTTGATGAACACCCATCGGACCTTGCCGGTGGCGACATAGGCGGCGTCGAGCGCGGGAAAGGTCTCGAGCGCGAAGCGACGGCAGTAGGGGCACTGGAAGTCGGACATCTCGTACACTGTCACGGGTGCCCGCGCTGAGCCGCGGGTGCGGCCGGCCAGCGGGTCGGTGGCCGTGCTGTCGGCCCCGCTCGCGGCCCCGCTCGCGGCCGCGGTGTCGCGCTTCGCCTGGGCCGCCGCCGGGGCGGGGAGCACCAGCGCGAGGAGGACTGACAGGACTGCGCCACGGGCCATTTGTCGGCTCTCCGAGTGGGCTTGGGGAAAGGTTGTAAGAAATGCTCGTCAATACCGCGGCTGCCGCCGCGCGTTACGGCTCGACAGCAGCAGGGTGTCGTCCGTCGCCGGCAGGTTCCAGTACCACTCGGCGTTGGGGTCCGTCGCGTCCCACGACCGCGCGTACACCCACCAGCGGCCGGGCGGGAGCTTCAGGTGGGCCCACCCGTCGGCACCGGTGGTGTCCGTCACTGCGTCGTGCCCGGCCCGCAGCGCCAGCCCCCGCACGATGCTGTCGTATCCCTGGTAGGTGCTATCTTCCCACTGGCGCATCCGGAGCCGCAAGGTGTCGCTGCGGGTGACGAACACGCGGCGCGCCCGGTCGAGCTCGTCGCGCGCACGTTCCGCGCGCGCCTGGCCGGCCGAGAGCGAGTCGCTGAGGCGGCCGAATTCCCCGTGGATGCGGGCATAGGCCGGCGCGTTTCGGGGCAGGGTGTCGAGCTCCGCCTTCGCCGCCGCAAGCGAATCGCGGAGCTTGCCGAGGCGGTAGGTCGTCGCCGAGTACGCGGTGAACGGGCCGCGGAACCCGGCGAACAGGCTCTCCAGCGGCGCACTCGGCGGCCGCGGCGTTCGCGCCCGAGCCTCGAGGGCGCGCAGTACGCTGTCACGGTCGTATGGGAGTGCGACGAGCCCCACGCCCGTCACGGGGGTCTCGACCGAGTCGGGCCCCGGGATGGAGACGCGCACCGCCACCTCCCGCGGGCCCCCGCATGCCACGAGCGTGGCGAGCAGCGCGGTGGTCAGCGTGGGGGTGGGGGCCAGCCGGAGGAATGGGTGTGAGCGGAACACGAGGCAAAGCTACCGCGCTCGTGGCGGTGCTACAACTGACGGCCGCGGTGCTGCTGGCGCAGAGCACCGGGGTGGACCAGCTCTTCCCGGCGCAGCCGGTCGGGTACGTGAACGACTTCGCGTCGGTCGTTGACCCCGCCTCGCAGTCGGCCATGGAGGATCTGCTCGGGCGCCTCCGCAACGCCACCGGCGCCGAAGTCGCGGTCGTGACCCTTCCCACTATCGACGACCGCTCGCCCAACGAGGTCGGCGTCGCGATCATCCGGCGCTGGGGAATCGGCGCCAAGGCGGCCATCGGCGACTCCACCCGGAACGCCGGTCTGGCCGTGCTGCTCGTCCCTCGGCGGCAGGGCGAGCCGAATTCGGGCAAGATCTACGTCTCCGTCGGCCAGGGCCTCGAGGGGGTCATCACGGATGCCGAGGCGGGCCAGGTGAGCGATCTGATGCTCCCCCAGTTGAGCCGCGGCGAGTACGGTCCCGGACTCCTCACGGGCGTACAGGCGCTGACCGAGCGCATCGCCCGGGCCTACGGCGTCACCGATTCCACGCTCGCCAACGCGAGTCCGGCGGCCCCGGTGCAGGGTTCCCGCGGCCAGTTTCTCTCTTTCCTGCCGAT
>JAICLE010000130.1 GCA_025927545.1 Gemmatimonadales bacterium | reverse complement strand
TGGCGGGGGGCGCGCCCCCCCCCCCCCCCGCGCCGCGCGATCCAGGCGCCCCACCGTTCAGCCACCGCGCCGACCACGAAGAGCGACATCGTGACTCCGAGCAGGAGATAGAGCGGTTGCCACAGAAGCTCGCGGAGCCCGCCGGACATCGCGAGCCCGTGGGTAATGGCGCCGAGCCCCGACGCCGCGGCCAGGGCTGCGAGCGCACCCTGCCACACCGAGCGGGCGAACGAGGGTGACGCTTGCTGCCTTATCAGGAGAATTGCGGCCGCCGCCGCCAGCGCGAGGAGCACATCCGTGGCGGCCGTGGTGCGTTCGACGGCCGTGTGCACCAGCTCCAGCCTCACGACCGGGACCTAGGAGCGGCCGAGCAGCGGGCGCTCCTGCCAGAGGCGCTTGAGCGACTGGATCTGGCCCGTGTGGTAGATGTCATGCGCCGCGACCCCGAGCACCAGCTCCCCATAAGTCCACCGCCGCCCCCCGGCCGGCCGCTCGGAAAGTCGCCGCTCGGGTAGCGCGCGCACCACCTCGACCAACTGCTCGTGCTCGGCCTTGAGCAGCGCCACGTCGCGGCTCCAGGCGCGGTCGTCCGCCGGCTCGGGCAGCGCCGGGAAATTGGCGGGACTCCGGGGAAAGCGCGGACCCGCTCCACCCTCGAGCCGGCGGCGCACCCGATGGTTCCAGTATGCGATGTGCAGCGTGAGCTCCCAGATCGATTTCCGACGCGGTGTCGGACGCCAGGCGGCCTCGTCCGCGGAGACACCGCGCAGCGCGCCCAGCGGCGTGGGACCGCCGTGCCAGTGCCGCCGCTCGCCCCGCGACTGCAGGTTCCAGAGCAGCAGCTCCATGCCGACCGTCGCCATGTCTGCTCCACGAGTGCGGGTTCAGGGGAGCGGCCGCTCGAGCACGAGATCCCGCTGACGATCCCGGCCGAGCGTGAACACGTGGGTTCCCGCGTCACGAAAGCCGCACTTCCGATAGAAGGCGATGGCGCGCTCGTTCCGCTCCCACACACCGAGCCAGAGCGTGCGCGCACCTTCCGCCGCCGCTGCCGCCCGGGCCGCCGCCATCAGGTGCTGCGCCACGCCTCGCCCGTGCCAGGGTCGCTCCACGTAGAAACGGGTGACCTCCATCGGCGCCGCGCCCGCGACGCTCGCCGGCACTTCGCCGCTCGCAAGCTGCACGTAGCCGGCCGCCTGGCCATCGTCCTCGGCCACCAGCGTCAGCTTTCCCGCGTCACGCAACTCCGCCGCCTGCCGATCCGCGCCGAAGTGGGCCGCCACATAGCTCTCCATGTCTTCCGCGGCATTGTGCGCGGAGTAAGTCTCACGAAAGGTGCGCTCGGCGAGCTGGGCCAGCCATGCGGCATCGGAGGGCACCGCGCGGTGGATGGTCAGGCTCAAGCTCGCTGCTCCTCGAGCACTCGATAGACCACCCAGTGCTGCGACCCGGGCACGATCAGCGGCGCGAGCGCATCCGAATGGCGGCGGAACTGCGGACCGGACATCCCCGCCAGCGCCGCCTCGAAATCCGCGAGCGAATCGAACTCGTACTCGTCCACGATGTGCGACGCCGAGGGCCCGAGCATGCCGCAGAGGAGGCGCGCGCCACGCGCCCGGCGAAACTCCGAGCTGGCGAACTTTTCAGTCCCCCAGGCGCGCATCACGGCCAGCGCGTCGCCTTGCCGGCCGTATTGCACGTCGAGATGCCACTGGCAGATGATCATCGGAGTGTCTCCGGATGCGTCAATGTACGGCGGCGAGGCCCGGGACCGCCAGCGAACGCGTGACGCTCAGCCCGACACCGGCCAGACGCCATAGCGCGCCCCCAGGACGTCGAGATGGTGCTGCTCGTGGCCCGCGATGATCCAGCCGAGCGCACGTACGCTCACGGGCTTGCCGCTGGCGATGCCACGCCGGAGCCAGGCTTCGGCGGGAAGCAGGCGGAAGAGCGAGATGGAGGCCCGCCGCACGACGGCCCACCCCTCCACCAAGTCCGCGAGCGGCTGCGCGTCCGCGCCCGACTGCGGTACGTAGGCGTTCTCGTCGAACCCCGGGAGCGGCGTCGCATCACCGCGCGCGATCCTGAGAGCGCGGTAGGCCATGATTCGCTCGGTGTCGGCCAGATGGAGCACTACCTCCTTCACGCTCCATTTCTCCGGCGCGTAGCGAAATCCGCCACGGGCCTCCGGCACCGCGCGGAACCGCGCTGAGGTGGTATCGAGCTGTTCGGCCAGGAGCTGATGCAGATCCGCGCCGAGCGGCACGCGCGCGACGTAGCCAGCGTAGGGGGCCGAGTACTCGTCGGGCCCCGGGGGATCGGGACGTGTCATGGGTGGGCTTTCTCCGGACGCACCGGGAGACAGGGTTGCGCGTACATGGGGCGGTTACTATTTTGCACGCTTAAGGGGAGTGCAGTAGCCTAGGCCAGGGACGTTACAGGGGGCCGGCGGAAACTCGCGCCGGCCCCTTTTGTATGGGCTGCTCGAAGGGATCGCATCCCGTGGGATGCACCTCGGCAGCTGCCTCGCGTGAGGGCTTGGTTCACGCACATCGCGTAGTCGGGTTGGTGCGGCATGGCCGGACTCCGATTACAACACACCAAGGAGTAGGAACAATGCGCACCACCGGCACGGTCAAGTGGTTCAACGACGCCAAGGGCTTCGGTTTCATCACGCCCGAAGGCGGCCAGAAGGACTGCTTCGTCCATCACTCGGCGATTCAGGGTCAGGGCTTCAAGAGCCTCGCCGAGGGTGAGCGGGTCGAGTTCGATGTCGTTCAGGGCCAGAAGGGCCCGGCGGCGGAGAACGTCGTCAAGCTCGGGCGCTAAGACCGCGCACTCGCGGCCCCGCCGCGGACATCACGGCCCCGGCCCCCTTCAAGGGGACCGGGGCTTCGTCATGTTCCGGCGGCGGTACGGACCACAAGCCGGGTCACCGGGCCGCTGGACGCCGTGCAACGTGGGCCGGACGGAGTCCACCACCGCGGTATCGGCCGCCGTCCTGGCGGAGGCGTAGCGCTCGCGGCACTCACCAACCACCTCCGCCAGGTCGTCTCGCATCGTGTGCACCCGCCGGGTACGCGCGATGATCACCGGCAGCAGCGCCACGATGACCGCGCCAACCAGCAGCATGACGATCAGCGCGCGCGAGCTGGGGCCGCTCCGGCCAGGCGGCGGATCCGCGGTCATGGCTCGCCCGCGGGACCGAACGGTCGGGCGGACCTGCCCAGGCGAAGGGTCAGCGGCCACCGCACCCGGCGGCGCACGTCCGGAGCCTGCCCCCAGAGCGGGGCGAGCTCGGCGCCCAAAGGCTCGACCGGATCGTAGCCCTCCGACAGCACGAACCGCGCGGTGGCCGACCAGGTGCGGATGTACGCCAGCAACTCCCCCAGCGTCCACTCGTGCACCATCACGAACTCCGGGACGACGAGCTCGTCGAACGGGAACGGAAGCGTGCGGTAGCCGGTCTCGACCAGCCGCCGCTCGGGGGACCAGTACGGCCCCACGCGCTCATGGTAGAACCTGGCCAGCAGGCGGTCCATGCGGTCCTCCCCCACGCGCTGCAGCCCGTAGCACCATACGGCGAGAACACCGCCGGGCACGAGAGTGCGCGTGGCTTCCTCATAGAATGCCGCGACGTCGAACCAGTGGAGCGCCTGCGCGGCCGTCACCAGGTCCATCGAGCCGGAGAGGATCCCGCTCGCCTCCGCCGGGGCCACACGATAGGTCACGTGCCCATGTGCGCTCGCCTCCGCCACCTGTTCGGGGCTCGGGTCGGTCGCCGTCACATCGTTGAAGAACTCCGCCAGCCCCAGCGCCGCCTGCCCGCTCCCCGTCCCCGAGTCCCAGGCACGCCGGCGGGCGGGCGCGACGCTCGCCAGGTACGCGAACAGCGCCCGTGGGTATGAGGGGCGTGCGGCCGCGTACGCCGGTGCAAGGGTCGAAAAATGATCGGCAAAGGGCTGCGGCAGCGCCGGCTCCTTCCGGAAGCTCCAGGACCTACCCCGCCGGGTCGCTTTCCCGGTCCACGCGATCCATCATGTCAGCGACGTCTTCGGCCGTGAGCCCCACATCCTGCAGCATTTCTTCCGTGCTGGGCCGGCTGAAGTCCTCGCGCCGCGCCTCGAAGATGAGCTCGTAGGCGTGGGGTCCGTCGAGGGGCTGCTGCTGCCGGAGCGCCCAGCCGCTCTCGTCGAGGAACAGGTGCATGGCGTGCCCGAGCGACTCGAACGAGTTCTCGCTCCACCGGTGCAGGGCCGGATGCCAGAAGCGCGAGAGCAGGACCGTGCCCTGCGGCACCTGGTCGGCTGCCGTGGCGGCGCGGGTGGTGACCACGACGAGATGCGGCCGACCAGGGCGCGCGGTGGAACGCGCCGACGGATCGGTGGCCGGCTGCGGCTCGAGCACCGCCTCCTGGGTCTCGAACGGCAGGCGCTCACCCGGGCGGGGTAGATCCCGGTCATCGCGAGATGCGCGTCCCCGCGGCCCACTCACGGCGCCACGAGCTCCACCGCCCGGCCAGTGAGTGCATCCCAGCCTGCTGCCGAGCGCTCCGGATGGGCCTCGTTGGTGGTATTCAGCACGCCGATCACCGCGGTCGTGGAGCGGGGATCCAGGTACACAAACGAGCGAAACCCCGATTGCTCGCCCGTGTGCCCGACGATGGTCGTGCCGCCGCGGGGGTACAGGTAGAACGACAGCCCGAAGGCATCGCCTCCGGTGCCGCCTGCCGCGAGCGGCACGACGGGGCGCCACATCTCCTCGAGGGTCGCGTGGGCCAGGACGCCATCGTAGCGGCGCGCCACGGCAGTGTCGCCGCCGTCTGCGTGCGTCAGAAAGGCGACCCAGGCGACCAGATCGGCGATCGGGGCGTTCCATCCGCTGTTGGGAATCGTGACCCCCGGATCGAACTCCCGCGGATTTGCGTCCACCCGGTCATGGCCGGCGCTGTCGGAATGTACGGTGTAGCTGGGCGCGCGAGCCTCGGCGAGCTCATAGGGCGACACGCCGACGAAGCTGCGCGTCAGGCCGAGAGGCGTCCAGATGTTCTTCTGGACGTAGACCGCCCAGAGGTCACCGGTAATCCGCTCGATTACCTGGGCGAGATAGATGAAGGCCGGATTGCTGTAGCCGAAGCGCGAGCCCGGGGCGAACTCAAGCTCCTGGTAGGGCATCATGGCGACGAGCTGTTCCCACCGCGTGGGCTCAAAGGGCTCCCATGGCCGGCCCTTGCCGTACGGCCAGGTCGGGTTCTGGAAGCCGGCCGAGTGTGACAGGAGCATGCGCAGCGTCACCTCGTCCATCGAGCCGTACGCGTCGTGCACCTGCCGGAGCTCGGGCACATACCGGGTGATGGGATCGTCGAGGGTGAGCCGCCCCCGATCCCGGAGCTGCATGATGGCGACGGCCGTGAGCGTCTTGGTGATCGAGGCCCAGTGGTAGACCGCGCGCTCATCCGGCGGGCGGTGCTGCTCGCGGTCGCCGAGCCCGTAGCGATGGCGAGCGAGGATGCGGCCGTGCCGCACCACTACGGCGCTCGCGCCGACGACCGCATCAACGCGGGCATAGGCATCGAGCGCGGCGGTGAACGCCGGCCAGCGAGCGGGCACGGGCGGCGCCCCCCGGCCCGCCTGCGCTGTCACGGAGCCGGTGGCCAGCGGCGCGAGGATGAGCAGCGCGATGCCCGCGCGCAGGGGAGCGGCCTACGCCCGGTAGGCGTCCACCGACACGTTCAGATCCTGGCGCAGCTCCGCGTCGCCGCTCAGCAGCGTCGCCCATGTGATCTCCTGTCCCTTGCGGGCGCCCTTCGGCGTGATCTTCACGCCCTCGGGGGACATGGTGACCGTGTAGAGCTTGCCGTCCAGATCGAGCTCGCGCTTGATGGTTTTGTCGAGTTTGGTAGCCATTCGCTCCTCGGAGACCAGGGGATTCGCCGCCGCTGCGACGAGGGGGGACGCCGCGGGCGCCCTCCGCCACAAATTAGGCTGTCGGAGGCGCGCAAGGAACCGTCACGGTGAACGCTCACATCGGGACCCCTGGTTACTGCGCCGGTGGGACTCGCCAGGCGCCCCTGAGCGACGGGCTGATCGGCCGCGCTGGTGGGCGGGTCGAACTGTGACCCAAGTCACGTCAGTGGCTGAGATTGCTCTCTACTATCTCTACTCGTTTCGACCACATTCGGCTTTTCTTTGGCCTTAAGGTACGATGCAACGGGAGGAGCACATGAGCCACGCGCGCAAGCCATCCAGGACAACCGATCAGCGCTCGAATGCCGTCAAGGATCCCAGCGAATGGAGCACGGGCGACGAGCCGATGACAGCAGCGCAGGCCTCTTACCTCCACACGCTGGCCACCGAAGCGGGAGAGGCGGTGGACGGCGAGCTGACGAAGGCGGAGGCGTCCGAGAAGATCGACGAGTTGCAGGAGAAGACCGGGCGCGGGAAGGGCGAGCAGCGCTAGCCTTTGTTCATTGGCGGCGCTGCTGCTGGAGCAGCCTGACCAGCATCCCACCGAGATTCGCGCCGGCGAAGGCGGTGCCGAGCAGTACGAACCACCGGGCCGCGGCCCTCAGGATGTTGACCTCGCGCACGTCCACGATGACGAGGAGCACCTTGGCACTGAGCAGCGTGGCCGCCATCGAGAAGAGGAGGAGCTGGACCAGCAGCAGCGGCCGGTAACCCATGCCCTTGTACAGCCAGTAGAGCGCGAGCGCGACCAGGAGCCACGCCAACAGCCCGATACGCGTGCTCCGGCCGAGGGGCAGCTCGTGAATCAGCGGTACCACGAGGAGCCCGAGGACGAGGAGCATGAGCAGCAGGCGAAGCGACGCCCGGCGGAGCTCGCCCGGCGTCGCTTCCTCGGCGGTGGGAGGCACCTGCGTGCCCATCAGCCGCCTTCCCTCACGCGAGAAGTCATAGAGGCCGCCTACTCGTAGTTGGTGAACGGCGGGGTCTCCAGGACCTCGCCGGAGCGGAGATCGCGAATTCGATGCACCAGAGTGACCCTGTCCTCGCCCTCACGGCGGACTCGGGACTCGAGCAGCTCGTATCGGGCCGCATCGCCGTAACCGTCGTCGTTCAGCCGCACGGCCTCTCGACGGCAGACATCGCCCGGGGTGGGGCGGCTCGCGGGGTACGCATCCTCGTGGTGCGCGACGAGTGCGCGCCAATCGTCATCGCCGGCCCGCTCGACGGCGGCCCGGACGGCTTCTCTGGTCAACGGCATGATGGCCTCCCAGCAGCACTGGCCGATCAGGATGTACAAAATAGCTTAGACGAGGTTCCGTAAATATCTGTACAATATCAGCTTGCTAACAGCAGTTGAAGTTATAAATCAGCGCTATTCACTGCTGGCGCGTCGACCGGATTGACGGGACTTTCACGTGCACTCGCTCGTTCCGGATCTCGATCAACCGCGAACGCGGGTCGTATCGGCCCACCACGATGTCGTACCCACCCGCCGCCAGCGGTCCGACCGTGGCCTGGTACACGACGGTCCAGGATCGTACCTCCCGGGGCAGCGGAGCGTCCAGCGGCCTCCCGGGCAGCGAATCATATAGTGTGAGCCGGATCGTGCCGGGATCGCTCGCGTCGACATCGCCGTAGAGGCCGGCCCCCTCC